>CALGRQ010000001.1 GCA_937880795.1 uncultured Dyadobacter sp.
CGTGCCCCCATTCATGCGCCACCACGTCATCGGAGGCAGTCTGATCACAATAATTGGCTGAAACTCCATTCCAGTTAGCATTGGGGCATTGAATAGTCGGGTTGTTATGCGTCGTAATCATGGGCGAATCCTGATTGTCGTAAGAGGTATGTCCAAATGTATTTTTCATCAGATGATACATTTGTCCCGCTGATTGCACTTCTGACTGCTGCCAAGTATTTAAAGAGCCAGGAAATGCATCTCCTTCTTTCCAGATCCGATTTGTAGCCGGGTTAGCGGAGTCGTAGGTGTTGTTATACAATCTTCTGTCCAGACCAACACTGTGCATACCTGTAAACTGCTCTACAAGCTCATTGGTATGTGCATCAACAAATACAAACTCCCGGATATCGGCATCATTACGAACCTCTACTTCATACACAAGATGTTTTTGACCATTATATCCTTGTGCGAGCCCCTTTTGAAACACGTACAAAGTAGTTTGGTGAATTTTCAAAGGAACTCTTGATTTATCCTCATTTCCTCCAAATTTTTGATCCTCCACAATGCGAAGTGCTCGCGCCTCGGCTGCCTGCTGCGAAATACTTGGTGTAAGCTTCAATTTATTCACCTGCACGGTATTCCCATTAACCGATGCAATGTCATTGCCCTTATTAAAATGAACTTTCATGACACCATCATAAACCGGAATCCCTTGCACGAACTTCTGCAAAATCACATGATCCATTCCAAATTGATCCTTGCGCGCGCCTACAACCCGGTACTCATCGCGGTCTGCTTTCATACTCAAAAGCGAACTGTTCTGCCGCACAAAGTTTAGTGCTTTTTCATGCGGCGTTCCACCACTGGCCTTAAAGGCTTTGGAAGCCGGAAATCGCATAAAGCTCACACCGCCCGTAGCTTTATCGATGGTTGTTTTAGCACCTGTCTGAGTTGCAAAAGTGCTTAATTCATTTCGAATATCTTTCTGTCCATATGCCGTAGCAGAAAGCAAGAAAAATGTAGCATAAATAAGTAGTGTTTTTCTCATATAGTGTTATAATTTGGGATGCTTAAAAGCAAATGTATAAACATTTCCCAATTGTAAAACTTTGATCATTCACCCAAACACCACCAATACACTCAATTCATTGAAAATAAATTAATTACATAAATTAAAAATGTAAAATTTTCTATAAAAAACATGTTTTTATGGATATTTTTCTATAAAAAAACTGTACAATATACACATAATTACAACTTACGAAAGGAGGCTTTATTAATCCAAATCTTTAACCATGTGAAAGTAACGATGGCCCATAAACGGCTTCATACCGAGAGCCCTGAAACCCTCCTTTTCATAGAATAATTTGGCACGGGGATTCTCATCGTCTACGATTAATCCCAAACGGCTATATTTGAGCTGATGTGCGCGTTCGCAAAACGCAACAAGTAGTTTCCGCCCAATACCCTTCCCCTGATGTTCGGTATGAACATTGATGCAATCCAGATAATATTCTCCCGCTTCGGCTTCGTCATCAACGGTAAAATCAGGATGTGTTTTGCGAATCTGATGTAGTATAGGTTCTCGTAAAGCATGCAACCGTGCCCCATCATATCCTGTAACCGAACCCACAATTTGTGTTTCCTCTTCCAACACCAGTGTATTTTCGTAACTATACTGATTGTTGGTAGCTCTAAAAAACTGTTTAAAAAAGGGAATTGCGTCTTCATATCGATCCGAATTGGCAAAAATACCAGCTATATGCCCCATGGCTAAGAGAAACAATGGTGCAACTTGGTCAGCATCGGCGGGTGTAGCGGCTCTAATCATATCTCTAAGTTAAGTACCTATTCGCAATAATCGAACTTCTTTTTCTTTACATACGGCCACCAATTCACTGTTTTTTGTCAATATTTTGCTTTAATAAAGATTATCATATAAAAAAAGATCAAAATACAGTTAGTACTAATCAAAACACGTAAAGTTTTTAGCATTATTTTACTTTAAAATTGTATTGTCAATTCTATGCGCTGGAAACCACATTTTTCATAGGAGGATTCCATGGTACATAAAATTGATTCTTCATTTAAAATTCATCAATTACAATTCAATCTATATGTCTAAGAAAATTAATGTTGCAATCGTAGGTCTTGGTTTCGGAGCCGAATTTATCCCCATTTACCAGCAACATCCTCACGCCAATATGTATGCAATTTGTCAGCGTACAGAATCTAAATTGAACGCGGTAGGTGATCAATATGGCATTGATGTGAGATATACAAGCTATGATGATTTATTAAATGACCCTCAGGTAGATGCGGTTCACATCAACTCTCCTATACCCAACCACGCCGAACAAACTTTAAAGGCACTTCGCGCCGGCAAACATGTTGCCTGTACGGTTCCAATGGCCACCAGTGTGGAGGATTGCCTGGAAATTGTTAAAGCGGTTAAGGAAACAGGCAAAAAATACATGATGATGGAAACGGTGGTATACGCCCGTGAATTCCTGTTTGCCAAAGAACTATATGAAAAAGGAGAGCTTGGTAAAGTTCAATTCCTAAAAGCAAGTCACCAGCAAGATATGGAAGGCTGGCCTGACTATTGGCCTGGCTTACCTCCCATGCATTATGCAACGCACTGCGTAGGACCCGTTGCCGGATTGCTCAAGCTGGAAGCTGAATATGTATCTTGCTTCGGATCAGGCACAATTAGTGAAGATCTGGTAAAAATCCACAATTCTCCATTCGCCGTAGAGTCTGCACATATCAAATTCAAAGACAGCGACTTGTCTGCCTACGTATACCGTTCACTTTTTGACGTGGCCCGTCAGTATCGTGAAAGTTTTGAAGTATATGGAAGCAAAAAATCGTTTGAATGGCCATTGATCGAAGGAGAAGATCCCGTAATCCACACCGCTAAAAAACCTGAACACGAAATTCCACAGCGCGTTGCAACACCGGATTACGCCCATTTACTACCGAAAGAAATTCAACATTTCACTGGTAAAGGGGTATATGATTTAGATGATAATTCCCATTTATCATTTGTTCAAGGTGGTGGCCATGGTGGTTCGCACCCACATTTGGCTCATGAGTTTATCAGCGCGTTGATCGAAGATCGTGAGCCTTTCCCGAACGCAGCACAATCGGCCAACTGGACAAGCGTAGGTATACTAGCCCATGAATCTGCGATGCAAGGTGGTGCATTGATACAACTGCCTGATTTTAAAAACGTTTAATTCTCAGGACCTCGCCCTATACGGGGCGAGGTAACTAGTACTAATTTATTTAATTATTTAAATGAAAACCAAAGCCTTATCCCTTCTATTTGGTATTGTCCTGCTGGGCTGTGCCGTGCAACCTTCTTCACAAAAGGCATCGCTTTCAGCGGAAACCTCCCAGAATGCGAAAAAGGCCCGCCGTCTGGAAATCCTGTTTTTGGGAGATAAAGAAGGGCATCATAAACCCGCTGAAAGAGTTCCGCAAATTATGGCGGCGCTGGGCCCAAAAGGGTTCAACTTTACCTATACCGACGACCTTGAAGACCTCAATCCCGAAACCCTAGGCAAATATGACGCCTTGATGCTTTTCGCAAACTGGGATTCCATAGCTCCCCAACAAGCTAAATCGTTACTTGATTTCGTAGCCAGCGGAAAGGGATTCATCCCCGTTCACTGTGCTTCATACTCGTTCCGCAACAATCCCGAAATCGTTAAACTGATGGGTGGACAGTTCTGGAGACATACCTGGGATACCATCCAACCTGTTTGGGCTAAACCTGAACACCCGGCTATTGATGGTGTAAAACCATTTAAAACCGTTGATGAAACCTATCTTCATAAATTTCTACAACCGGACAACATCGTACTTACTGAAAGGCTTGTCCAGGCTGATCAGGAAAAAGATAAACCGGGCCGCGTCAATGAGCCTTATACATGGGTTCGCACGCATGGTAAAGGACGCGTGTTTTACACCGCCTATGGCCATGACGAACGTACCTGGGCTACAAAGGGGTTTCAGGATTTAATTGAAAAAGGTATTCGCTGGGCCGTAAATGACGACGCACGCGCAGCACTGGCCGCACTCAATCCAAAACCATTTGAGTACCGCGCAGCTGTTTTACCCAACTACGAACAACGCCCGGGGCAGCAGTTGCAACAATTACCCCTTTCACCGGAAGAATCGGTGAAACATATTCAAATCCCTGTTGATTTTACTCTAGATGTGTTTGCGCACGAACCGGATGTAATGCATCCGATTGCCATGACCTGGGACGAACGTGGCAGATTGTTTGTACTGATCACCAAGGATTATCCCAATGAAAGAAAAGATACCGGCGGAAATGACTATATCCTCATATGCGAGGACACCAACGGAGACGGGAAAGCCGATAAATTCACCAAGTTCTCTGATGACCTGAGTATACCGACTGGTATGGTCTTCGCCAACGGCGGCCTCATCGTTTCACAGGCTCCACATATGCTTTTCTTGCAGGATACAGATGGTGACGACAAAGCGGATGTGAAGAAAGTACTGTTTTCAGGGTTCGGAACCTTCGACACCCATGCAGGTCCATCTAATTTACATTACGGATTCGACAACTGGGTATATGGTTCAGTAGGATACTCCGGCTTTAAAGGGAAATTGGCTAAGGGAGATTCTCTTAATTTCGGACAGGCTCTATTCCGGTTCAAACCCGATGGTACGGAAATGGAAGTTGTCGCTAAAACATCTAACAATACCTGGGGACTCGGCTTTAACGAAGCAGGTGACTTATTTGGCTCTACCGCCAATAACGCTCACGGGTGGTATAGCGCCATCCCGAACCGTTATTTTGGAAAAAGCAAGGTGGACAACGGAAGCCGTAGCACCGATACGCACAAGGATATGCAGCCAATTACGGAAAAAGTACGCCAAGTGGATGTTTTCGGTGGATTTACCGCAGCAGCAGGCCATAATTTTTACACAGCACGGGCCTATCCAAAAAAATACTGGAATAGAGCTGCATTTGTTTCCGAACCAACCGGGCACATTTTGCACCAGAATTTTATGGCTAAAAAAGGAACCGATTTTGAGGATGTCCTCGGCTTTAACCTCCTTGCCGGTGCCGACGAATGGGTAGCTCCTGTATTTGCAGAAGTAGGTCCGGATGGCGCCGTGTGGGTAGCAGACTGGTATAGCTATATCATTCAGCACAACCCAACCCCGCATGGATCTGAAAATGGCAAAGGAAATGCATACGAAACCCCACTACGCGATTTTACGCATGGCCGCCTGTATCGCATCGCCTACAAAAACGCACCCGTTTACAAGCCGATTACACTTAGCAAAAGCCGCCCAGACGAGCTGGTAGCTACGCTAAAAAATACGAATATGCTTTGGAGAAGACATGCTCAAAGAATGCTGGTAGAGCGTGGAAACAAAGATGTTGTATCAAAACTGGTAGAATTGCTTAAAGACAAATCAGTGGATGAAGTGGGCCTAAATACCTCTGTAATCCACGCCTTATGGACTTTACAGGGACTTAATGCCATTGGTGATGCGCAGGTTTTACCGACAGTTCTTGAAACCCTGAAACATCCGTCCAACGATGTACGCAAAACAGCCGTACAGGTATTGCCCCGTACCGCAGCCAGTGCACAATCACTTTTAGCTGTGGATGCCTTGCACGACAAAGAGCCACTAGTGGTCTTGAATACGCTGTTGGCGCTTTCCGAGATTCCTTATTCAGCGGAATCAGAAAAAGCAATTTTGAACTTACTGGATACCTACTCGCAAGCCGACGACCGCTGGATGCCAGACGCATTTGCAGCTGTATTGAACGCACAAGATGGTAAACTTTTAACGAAATATTTGGCACAGCGCGCAGGAAAAGCGGGATCAACGACACCAGCTTCCAAAGCAGATGCAAAATCAGCTTCTTCCCATGCAACTATGGATCATAGCCAGCACGGAGCAAATAAAGTAACCGTTCAGGGTACAGCAGAATTGGCCATTACCAACATCACCATTGACCCTGAAACACCCTACGTACGTGAAAATGCACGCGTAACCATAGAAATTACCAACCAGGGTAGCGTAGCTGTACCGAAAGGCGTAGTACCTGTTGTGAATGTTGGTATCCGCAGCCGCTCGCTCAATACCAACTACATCAGTAAGCAACTGGTAAATGGTATTGCGCCGGGTGAAACCATCAAATTAACCGAAGGCAACAATGGTCCTTGGAGAAGTGGATTCAACTTTACTTCGGATGAAGCGGGTAAGGTAACCGTAACTGCTCATATAGACCAGGACAACATCGTACCTGAAAAAGACGAAAACCGTAACAATACGCTGAGCAAAACGTTTGAGGTGCGTCGCCTGGATCGCCTGTCGGACTTTGCGTTGGAACGTGCTACACGTGGCTATACCTCCTATGCAACCGGTGGAGAGGTCGTTCAATTGATCAAAACTGCGCAAACGCTGGATCCACAAGGACGTAACGCCATTCTTAAAGGTA
>CALGRQ010000002.1 GCA_937880795.1 uncultured Dyadobacter sp.
CGTCAACTGGATCGACAGTACCGTTAAATCCTTAGAAAATGGCTATCGGGCGCAGCGCATGACGCCCCGCAAAACGAAGGGTCAATATTCACAATTGAATATAGAACGCATCCACCTGCTCCTGGCGCAAAATATGATTCACCCCCAATTTGAGAAAGCATACCGGGTGATTTGTGACACTCCGTTTGTATATGCCGACGATGTGCTGCAATCCTTACAAGCAAACGCTGCCGCCTGGGCGTTTTTTCAGGACTTACCCGGCGCATACAAAAGGATTAAGCTCGCCTCCATAGAGCTTGCTCGCGGAGATCAGGAATTGTTTCAAAAGCGACTCAACGCGTTTGTCAAAAGTTGTGCGCAAGGTAAATTATTGGCGCCAAGTGCGGGCATGGAAAAGTATTATTGAAGAATTGCCGTACTTTTCTTGTAGGGTACTATACCCGGATATCGGCCACAACCATTAGGAATAGTACAGTAGCGACTTATAGCGGTATACTAGTCGTTCACATACGAATCTTATCCTGGAATGAATACCGAAGCCATACTAAACTACCGCAACGAAGCCTATAAACATTTAACCACCGAGCTACTCCCCTTTTGGGAAACACGCTGTATAGACGCTGTTCATGGGGGCTACATCACTCACTTTGACAAGGACGGAAACGATTCGGGAGAGGATGAGAAATCGCTCATTGCCCAAACCCGAAATTTATATACCTTCTCGGCGGCGCATCGTGCCGGTTATGGCGACGGACGCTATGCAGCCATTGCCAAACACGGTGTAAACTTCCTGGTCAACCGCATGTGGGATACAGCACACGGTGGTTTTTACTGGATGATGGACCGCGAGGGAAATGTAAAAATAGACGAAAAGATTGTATACGGTCACAGTTTCGCCATATATAGCCTCTCTGAATATACCCTGGCCACCGGAGATCCGATTGGGTTGGAATATGCCGAAAAGGTTTTCGACTTACTCCAAAAACACGCCACCGACACCAACCATGGCGGATATTTTGAAATGTTTCACCGTAATTGGGAGCTTAAAGGAGAAGGTCCTGCCGGTGGAGATCGAAAAACACTGGATGCACACATGCACCTGATGGAAGCATTCACCACGCTGTATGAGGCCAGTGGCAAGCAGCTACATCGGAGAAAGTTAACCGAAATCATTGAACTGCTGGTACATAAAATCATGCATCCTGTTCACGGTACGGGTATACCACAATTTTGGGCAGATTGGACCGTGGCGCCGCAAATCAAGTTCGATATCATTTGGGGATGGGATCGGTTTTCCGAAGACGGTTTCAAAAGTGCTGCTGAGGATAACACCAGCTACGGCCATAATGTAGAATTTGCCTGGCTATTGATGCACGCACTCGACGTAGCGGATATTCCGTACGCCCATTATGGCGACCAGCTTCGCAAATCGTTCAGCCATGCGGTGGATCACGGGGTGGACTGGGAATTTGGCGGCGTGTTTGTAGAGGGTTCGCACGATGGCCCCGTGTACGATCGCGAAAAGGAATTTTGGCAACAAGCCGAAGTGCTCATCGGATTTCTGGATGCATATAGAATTTATGCTGATGAAAAATACCTGCAAGCATATGCAAGTACGCACCGGTTTGTATTCGACAAAATGATCCAGCATGAAGTGGGTGAATGGCTGCCGCTACTCACTCGCCAGGGCGAACCAATATGGACGCATATGAGTCATTCCTGGAAAATAAACTACCATACCGTTCGGGCAATGGTGCAGAGCATTATTCGTATGGATAAAATACTGGCAGAATAAGTTGAATATCCCCCCTTAACAGGAATATTTTTTACCATTTGCGGAATACATTGCACACTTTGGAATTGTAAAATAGCCGGTATATCCTGATCGTTTACCTGGAAATCAACCTCATTATACAAACTGATAATCAGACACTTAAAAAGTATATATAAGCATACAAACCGCTACTTATTAGCTCCACCAGAGGAGACTGGTACAATTTGTGTTCAAGAGTATACCTAAACCTTGGTACAAGGGCAGTTATACACTTTAAAACCAAATGATTATGAGTGCATTCACGCAACAGGTAAAAGGAAACTGGAACGAGTTAAAGGGAAAATTAAAGCAGCAGTATGCCGACCTGACCGACGACGACTTGCTTTACGAAGAAGGTAAAGAAGAAGAACTATTGGGAAAACTTCAAAAGAAGCTAGGTAAAACAAGAGAAGAAGTGGAAAGCGAAGTGAGTAGCTGGACAAAATAATGAGCAGCAACTCATGATACCAAAAGCCTGTGCAACAAAGTTGTGCGGGCTTTTTTGGTTTTTTTGTAGTAAAATACCGACTTTGTATACTTTGTTATACAATTCCTACCCTTGATATTTTACTTGAATGATCCTTACAAAAGAAACTCCTGTTGCCGTTGTCGGTCTAGGTTTAATGGGTTGCAGTATCGTTACCTGCATGCTCCTTGCCGGACATCCGGTGGTTGCGGTGGCGCCGGTAAGCGTTGATTTACTGCACGCCGAAAACCGAATCAAAACACATTTACAAAAGTCGTTCGATAATGAGCTTGTTCAGCACGAACCGGAACATTACCTGAAAAATTTACAGATTACTGAGGATTATGCACTCCTCAAAGATTGCAAATTGGTGATTGAGTGCACCTTGGAAAATATTGAAATCAAAGAAGCGGTCTTCAAAAAGATTGAAGCGGTGATTAGTCCCGAAGCTTTGCTAACCAGCAATACTTCGGCCATTCCAATCAGTACGCTCCAAAAACTGGTAAAGCATCAGGAGCGCTTTTTAGGCTTGCACTGGGCTGAACCAGCCCATACCACCCGTTTTTTGGAGATAATTTGTGGTGACAACACCGATATCAAAAACGGAGAATATTTATACGAGCTATCGCACCATTGGCAAAAAGAGCCTATACTGGTCAGGAAAGACATTGCCGGTTTCATTTGCAACCGATTGATGTACGCCATGTACCGCGAGGCAATCAGTTTGGTAGAAAATGGCTATGCTACGGTAGAGGATGTGGACCGCTCTTGCCGGAATAATGCGGGCTATTTTATGACCTTTGTGGGTATTTTCCGCTGGATGGACCTCACCGGTGTACCTGCATACCATGCCGTGATGCAGCAGTTGTTACCTACACTCAACAACAGTACCGACGTCCCTGAACTTATTGATAAAATTGTACGTGAAGGCGGTAAAGGCGTTGCCAATGACCACGGGTTTTATGATTACGAACCGGGGGAAGGGAAATTGTGGACCGAAACCTTCAATAAATTTACCTATGAAGTTAGAGAGCTCGCCATGCGGTATCCGCATGACGTAGTCAGACAAAAATATATAGAACAAAAGGCTTCACAGGCTTCGGAAGAAGCGCCCCAATAAGATATAATTTTGGAAGATTTGGTTGCTGAGGGTATACGCCCTTGGCAACTCTAAACGATATTAACCGGCTACTTTGTTTCTAAATTCGCGTTTGTAATCACTTGGCGACATTCCGGTAGTTTTCTTGAACACTCGGTTGAAGTTAATGGCGCTATTAAATCCGGTTTTATACGCAATCGTAGAAATGCCGTCGTACTCTCCACTGATAATTTTCTTGCAAGCCTCTTTAATCCGAACCTCGTTGAGGAAGGTGTTGTAGGTTTTGCGGGTGTGCTGTTTGAAGTACTTGCAAAAAGCATGTGGTGTGATGTGCGCCACCGCAGCAATCTTATTTAATGTTATATTTTCGGCAAAATTTTCGAGCGTATAACGGAATATATCGTGCATCCTGCTGCTCTCCGATTCCACAGCCGGATGATTAGAAAATCCGGTAGAAAGTGATTTCCAGTTGGTTACTTCCGTCGAGAAATATTGAAAAATTTCCAACAGCGACAACAAACGTTCCAGATTGGTTTTGTTGGTGATCTTTCGGATCATGCCTGCTACCTGAGCGCTGTGCGCTTCGGGTAATTGCAGTCCCGTCGTACAGGAATCGATAAACTTACGTATGGAAACCAGTTCTGGCAAATTGAAAAACGCTTCGGGAATCCGTTCCAGATCAAAAAATATATGAATCGCGTGGGCATTCTGTTTGTCCAGATTATCGAAATACGATGGATCTGACTTAAACATATGTGGCTGATTGGCGCCAATCACATATACATCCCCCGACTTAAAAACCTGCGAATAATTACCAGCCAGGAGCGTTCCCTGCCCTTCAATGATGAGCGTTACCTGCAACTCTTTGTGCCGGTGTAAAAAATTATAAAAGTGAGGCAACAGGTCCTCTTCCACTACAACAGCGTCTTCTTTGGGTACGGGCGGTGTAAATTGTAGTACTTTCATTTCCTTCTCGGTTTATGGCTATTCTTATGCTATACACCAACTTCATGCCAGCATCTCTGAATATACCATACATTTCAAAACTTTACCAATATTATCATTTAATCAGACTCAATGAAATATGCATGATAATATTTGTTTATATCTCACTAATAATCTTTAAAAACTGACGCCTCTTGGACCTAAAAAATCCTGCACACTTTCGCATGCAGGACCTTATTGGAAATATCGTTAGATATACTTTTAGAGTCCGCGTCTTTTCATTTCCGCACCCAGCAAGTACAATTCCCGTCCGGTTTGTCCGGCCACAGAGCTATTTTCTTGCGCTCGTCGCAATAGATATGGAATCACATCCCCGACAGTACCATAAGGAAGATACTTGCTCACCCGAAATCCGTATCGGGCCAGGTTAAAAGTGATGTTGTCACTCATGCCATATAACTGAGAGAAAAAAGTTTGACCTACCTTATCCGGCTCCGTTTCCAGTAGATCAATGGCCCGCAAATTACTTGCCTCGTTGTGCGTGGCTACCACCGTGGAAATATTTTCTGTATGAATCAGACAAAATTCCACTGCCTTGTTGAAATCTTCATCGGTGGCAGGTTTATTCGGTTGGATAGGCGACAATACATTCAACTGCTCCGCGCGCGCGCGCTCCTTCTCCATATAGGCGCCCCGAACCAGTTTCACCCCCAACAAAAAATTCTGGCGTTGGGCAACATCATGACTATGTTTCAAAAACGATAGCCTGTCGTGTCGATATAGCTGAATGGTGTTAAAAACCACCACCTGATTTTGGTTATAGGCCTTCATCGCCAGCATCGTGATGGCGTCTATTGTATTTTGTATCCACGACTCCTCCGCATCAATCAAAACCCCTACGTAATGTTTCATGGCGCTTTCACATATGGCAAACGTCCGCTTGCACACGTTTTCCCACTCCTGCTTTTCCTGAGAAGATAAAACGGCGGTATCCACCACAATTCCACCGCGATCAATAGTGATATGGTCATTGAGTTTTTCCAACAAATCAAAACGGGCCAGCGCCGTTATTTTAAGGCTGATAAAGGGCACACTTTTATGTTGCGAAGCATAGGCAATCACCCTTTCAAATTCCGCTTGGGCATGGTTAAAGTTGGCTTCCCCTTCCTTGGCTTCGGCACCATAATCCAGAATCACATCTACGCCGTATTTAGCCAGTTTTTCAGCAACAGGGGTCGTTTCAGCCAGTGTTTCACCACCAACAAACTGGCCGTAAAGCGTGTTCTTGAGAATACCCTGAATAGGTAATCGAAGCTTCATGGCCGCCAATACGACATGCGTCCCCATGGAAGTCAACCAGTTGAAATTCATCATCTTAAACAACCAGTAAGCCTTACGAAGCTCCCCATCCGATTTATAGGCGAACGCCTGCTTTGAATCCTTAAATATTTCTTTCATAGCCATTCAGGTCCTTATTTTCTTCAAAAATAGATGTAACAAGAATATGAATTTTGCTTTTGGCAATTTCTGATAATACTTGGATAATTTGCGATTAAAGGCAATTGACATACCCCTTTTACCTTTGACCTGAAATTAAAGCTTTGTCCCCAAACTAAGCTTTGGAACAATTTCAATAAAAAAAGGTTTTACACAATTAAATCAATAGCACAAATCGATATGGTTAACGGATTTTTCACGGTTCCCGCACTTCAAAACGAGCCTGTTTTGGACTATGCACCTCAAAGTGCTGAAAGATTAAAGCTGAAAGAAGCGTTAAAAGAAGCGAAAGCAGCTGAGGTTGACATTCCCATGTTCATTGGGAAAGACGAAGTTCGTACCGGCAAAAAGATGCCGATCCGTCCCCCACATGAGCACCAGCATATACTGGGTTATTATCATGAGGGAGATGAAAGCCACGTAACCGCTGCTATCGATGCCGCACTAGCCGCCAAGGAGGCATGGGAAGGCATGCATTGGGAAAGTCGTGCTGCCATTTTCCTGAAAGCGGCTGAACTTTTTGCGGGCCCATACCGCTATAAAATAAATGCCGCCACCATGCTCGGACAATCTAAAAATGCGTATCAGGCTGAGATTGATTCAGCTTGTGAACTCATTGATTTCCTGAGATATAATGTGGCTTTCATGTCGGAAATTTACAAACAACAACCTGTTTCGACAAAAGGCGTTTGGAACCGTACCGACTACCGTCCATTGGAAGGGTTTGTGTATGCACTTACTCCCTTCAACTTCACCGCCATATCTGGCAACCTGCCGGCATCCGCAGCCATGATGGGGAACGTCATTGTCTGGAAACCATCCGAAAACCAGGTTTTGGCTGCTGCTGTAATTATGGAGGTATTCCTGAAAGCAGGTCTGCCCAAAGGAGTCATCAACCTGATTAACGTGGATGGTCCCAAAGCGGGGGATATCATTTTTGGACATGCAGATTTTGCCGGATTGCACTTTACCGGCTCTACGGCTGTGTTCCAAACGATCTGGAAAAACATTGGTAACAACATTAACAAATGTAAAACCTACCCGCGTATAGTGGGTGAAACAGGTGGAAAGGACTTTGTGCTTGCCCACGAAACGGCTGAGCCGGTGGTGGTGAGTACAGCTTTACTCCGCGGTGCATTTGAGTATCAGGGACAGAAATGTTCGGCAGCGTCGAGGGCCTATATCCCTAAATCGCTCTGGCCAGCCGTGAAGGAGAGACTTTTGGCCGACCTTCAAAAAGTAAAAGTGGGTACGGTAGAAGACTTCGGAAACTTTGTAAATGCAGTGATTTCTGAAAAGGCTTTCGACCGCATCGTGAATTATATAGAAGGTGCAAAAAATGCTACCGATGCAACCATTGTAGCCGGTGGTACCTATGACAAATCGAAGGGGTATTTTATTGATCCTACCGTCATTGAGGTAACAGACCCTTACTATATCACGATGCAGGAAGAGATTTTCGGACCTGTGCTATCGGTTTATCTGTACGACGACTTTGAGGAAATTCTCGATATCATTGACCGCACATCGATATACGCCCTGACCGGCTCGGTCATTTCTCAGGATCGCGCAACCATTGACCGCGCCACCTATAAACTGCGTAATGCCGCCGGAAACTTCTACATCAACGACAAACCAACCGGTGCAGTAGTGGGCCAGCAACCTTTTGGTGGAGCAAGAGGATCGGGAACCAACGACAAATCAGGCTCGATGCTGAATTTGCTGCGTTGGGTTTCTCCACGAACCATCAAAGAAACCTTCGATCCGCCAAAGGATTATGTATATCCTTTCCTAAAAGAGGACTAAGCAACCCATTTTAAAAGGGATCGCATTCGACCTACTTTATCGAATGCGATCCCTTTTTCATGAATACGCTTTGGTTACGCCAAGTCCCATTTCTTTCTGGGCTTACGCGATAGAAGCCTATTCGCTTCCTTATCTCCCACAAATTTTTCCTTATCGGCATTCCAATGCAACTCTCTTTTGAGACGGTAAGAAATGAGTCCCAGGTGCATCGGCAATGTTAATTCCCGCGCATATGCCAGGTTCGATTCGGGCTGTATTCTGGATTTAACCGAATCCACAAAATTTTGCTGATGTCCCGGCGAACGGGGATTCGTCTTCCCGATTTCAGGAATGTCCGTCATCGTCTGTCCGTTGATCGTGATTTCCTTGGTATTGTAATCACAAATAAGCGTTCCTTTATCGCCTTCAAAAAACGCTCCTATACCTCTCTTCTCTGCGCCGGGCACATTCGGTGGTACGGTAGTCCAGAATATTTTCAGGTCGTCAAATTCGTAGTCCACATCCAGCCACTTGGGCGCATCGCCAATGCCCGCAGGTGCTTCGCCACGAGATACAATTCGTTTCAAACCTTTTGGCTGAATGGAAGAATAGACCACATCTGCAATATGGCACCAGAAATCGGCATACATCCCTCCCGAATAATCTAAAAAGTACCGGTATGTAAAGTGACACTTTTCAGGAATATATTCGGTATAAGGTGCCGGGCCCAGCCACATATCCCAATCCAAAGTTTTAGGAATTGCCTGTGGCACCGCTTCTTTAAACTCAGGTGCCAGCCCCGTTTTCCATAAGCGAACCGTATGAACTTTACCAATCGCACCCGATTTTATGATTTCAACCACCCGGTGAAAATTTTCGCCGGCATGGATCTGATTTCCCATTTGAAATACGCGATTGTATTTATTCAGGTTTTTGAGCATCATCTGCCCTTCTTTCACATTGTGGGACAATGGTTTTTCCCCATATACATCTTTCCCGGCCTGAAATGCTAACGTAGCGATTTGCGCATGCCAGTGATCCGGCGTTGCCACGGTAATGGCATCAATGTCTTTCCTGTCCAGAATTTTACGGAAATCAGCATACGTATCTACTTTGCGGTCGGGATGAATTTTCATCAAACGATCTTTGGTCTGTCCCAAATGCAACGAGTCCACATCACAAAGGGCAGCTATTTCCACTTCGGGTAAATTGGCAAACCAACCCAAATGCGCATTTCCCATACCTCCTAGCCCCACGTGCGCAATACGAATCCGGTCGCTTGGTGCAGCCTTACCTTTCCAGGTTGGAAGCAAGGTGAACCCCAAAGCCGCCAAACTGGCGGTTTTAATAAAATCACGTCTGTTCGACGTCCCAATGATTTTTTGATCTTCCATATGAATCTCAATAGACAGGTTTAGGATATGATAGGTAAAGACTGATGGCGATTTATTCTAATGTTATCGAATAAAATAACTCCCCCTGGCTGAAACCCATCCAATCCAACTTTCTAAGATCCTTAGTTTCCATTCCTATGGACAAAAGTTTTTTACCAGCCCTTCAACACCGTACCTTTGCCCCAGCAACCGATCTAAAATTTACAACCATTGTTCCATTTAAACTTTTGTTGTAAGGTGTGAATCGAAAAACTTAAAATTCCATGGACGGAGTAAACGAATTAAAACTTGCCGTGCTCATCGATGCCGATAATGTCCCTTATTCTAACATAAAAGGTATGTTGGAGGAACTGGCTATATATGGTACCCCTACCTTTAAACGCATCTACGGCGACTGGACCAAACCTACGTTATCGGGTTGGAAGTCGGTGTTACTTGAGAATGCCATTACCCCTGTACAACAATACAGTTATACAACCGGTAAAAATTCTTCGGACTCGGCACTGATTATTGATGCCATGGATATTTTGTATACCGGGCGGGTAGATGGGTTTTGTATTGTTTCCAGCGACAGTGACTTCACCCGTCTGGCTACCCGGCTGCGAGAGGCCGGAATGCTTGTTTTTGGTATCGGAGAGCGCAAAACACCGCCGGCCTTTATAGCAGCCTGCAACAAGTTTATTTATATAGAAATTCTTAAAAAAGAATCTGTTAAGTCAGAGTCGAGCAATAAAGAATCCTCCAAAGCCAAATCGGCGGTGAAGGAAGAAATGGCTCCGGTGGCAAAAATTGACAAAGGACTGATTAAATTGATATCAGAAAGCATCAACGACATTGCAGATGAAGACGGCTGGCTCTTTTTAGGTGTTTTGGGTAACATGATCCTGAAAAAACGCCCTGACTTCGATCCCCGTAACTACGGCCATAAAAAACTATTGGACCTGATTCGTTCCATCAAGGCGTTGGAAGTGGAAGAGCGCCACTCGGGGAAAAGCAATACCGCCCACTTTTATGTCAGAGCCAAATAGGCACGTTTTTGCTGTACCAACGGAATCAAAACCTTTATGAAAATATTTCAGCAAGCTATCCAGCTGCGCGCACGCCGGAGAGGATTTCATTTGATAACTGAAGAAATACTTCGGGCTTTCCCTGATTTGCGCTCCATTAAAACCGGGATGTGCCAGGTTTTTATCCAACACACCTCGGCTTCCCTCACCATCAATGAAAATGCAGATCCGACGGTACGCGTAGATTTTGAAATGTTCTTCAATAAATCGGTTCCGGAAAATGATCCCGATTACGAGCACGACTACGAGGGCTCCGACGACATGCCCGCCCACTTAAAGGCTTCTATCCTGGGTGCGTCGGTGCTCATTCCTATATCAAACGGCCAACTTGCGCTGGGGATCTGGCAGGGTATATACCTATGTGAACATCGCGATTATGGAGGCAGTCGTAACCTGTTGGTAACCGCCTGGGGTAATTGAAAGGCAACCGAAGCTAGAAATTATATTGCACCCGGCAGGTAAACACATTGTCCTGCACGTCCTCCTCAAAACCTTTCAAAGCCGATTTTTCATTTTTCACGAAATCATAGAAAAATAAGAATTTCAGCGAGAGATTGGCATAATACACATAACCCAAACTCAGTGTATTGTAACGTAAATCGGCCTTACTAAAACCGGCCTCTTCGGTAATTTCCTTACCAGAAACCATTTTATTGGGGTCGTACCAGTCGTACTTGGCTACAAACTGATGGTCTTCACTACCCAAATGTTGTAAAAAGTAAAAATACGCACCATCAAAGTTACGGGTATAGAGCGGGTCCTTAATCCCATTGGTTACAGGATATACCCCGGGGGTTTCGCTGGTAGCAAAGGTCGCCGTTTGCTTTCCAAAAATATATTCTGCCCTAAACTCAGTCTCTCCTTTTCGGTTGGGAAATACCAGTTGGAAGTCAGCGCCTGCATATTTCCGTGGTGTGATCTTATGATTGTTATTTTCAGAAGAATCGCGCACCATTTGTAATGCACTACCCGTTTGACGGGTGCGGTATAGCACCTGAGACTGGCTCGTAATTCCGCCCGTATAACCCGAAATACTACCCGACAACAGTGCCCCCGACAGTCCTTTAAGCTTGGTAGGCTTCAAACTGACTCTACCAATAAAATCCTTTTTGCTGTCGTAATCCATAGGCCCGGCCATGCCTTGTCCGTTAAATACCCCCAAATCCAATTTCCATTTCTCCCATTTGCTACCCTTTTTACGGTCATTAATGGTTAGCATCACCCCTATATCCCGCTCGGTTTTCATCAGTATTTGCGACATACGCCCACGTTCCGGCGTTTCCCGATTGGCCGACGAAAGGTTCACCTCATTACCAAATGGGCGGGCAAACATACCTGTGGTAAGCGCAAACACCCTATACTTGTTTTCGTAAAATCGCCCCCAGAAATCCCGAATGGCCACACCCCGCTCTGTACCATCAAATTGAAAAACAAAATAGGAAGTTGCATAACCCTGTTTGTTCAAGTGGGCATAATCCACCCGCAAACGGCCCCTGCGCAACATAAAGCGATTATTGGAGATGGATGAAAAATTACCTCCATTGTACGTTTCAGCCCCTTCCTTCGCTATATATTGAAATTGAGGCTGAATGTATCCACTCATTTTAACACGATCGTAGCGCTCATAAATAGAAAGCATTCCTTTTCCCATCTGATTGGTGGTATCGACCAAATCCATCAAAAAACGCTGCGCCTTCGAGTGCCTGGCATTCAGAAATAGCGTTAAAAAGAGAAGGAGGCAAATCCATTTTTTCATAGTCTGTTAAATCAGTGTCAGTTAGAGCGTGCAAAGTTTACCTTTTTTTTCCCTTTGTATATTACCTTAATGTTAACTCTATCGCCAAACCGATTTGCTTAAAGCTAAAAAAGTGCCGAACTATGACTAATTCGGCACTTTTTTAGATAATATTCGTATAACATTTATTCCGATCGCAGCGACCGCACCGGGTTGGTAAGCGCGGCCTTCACCGACTCATATGCCGAAGTTATACTCGCTACCACAAGCGTAATGAGCACCGCTCCCAAAAGAATACCAGGCCCAATTGAAATACGGTACTGATAACTTTCCAGCCAGTTTTTCATTAAAAACCAGCCCAATGGAGCTGCAATCACAAAAGCAACCGCAATGAGTATGCCTATTTCCTTTCCAAAAATGCCGAGTATGCCTGTCACATTGGCGCCCAGCACCTTACGAACACCTATTTCCTTGGTTTTTTGAGAAGCCATAAATTTCACCAATCCGTACAATCCCAAACAACCAATAAAAATGCTGATAAAGGAAAACACGCGAATGAGTTTCAACATGATGCTTTCCAGCTGATAGCTCTTTTGAACCTCTTCATTAAGGAAAGATGCCTTATATAAATTTTCAGGGAAGTACTCATTCCAGAGTTTTTCCACGCCTTTCATCGTTCCATGCAAATTTGGTGTGTTCAATTTTAAAGCGGCAATATTGCTTTGACTCGCGTAGCTAAACACGGCTACGGCATCCACACCATTTTGAAAAGAGGTATTGTTCCAGTTTTTCAAGACTCCGTAAATCGGCGCGGTAGTGCCCCATAGCTTCATATTTTTGCCCAGCACTTCCTTAGGATCTCTGAACCCTAATTTTTCTACTGCCTTTTCATTGATCAAAAATCCACGAATGGTATCGCTCTCCGGTATATTCTGTCCGGCTACCAGCTCTAAGCCGTACGTTTCAATGTAATGTTTATCGCCGGTTTTGGTATTGATCTGCCAAATTTCCTCCTTTTCTCTATTTTCAAAAAGCGGATTGGACGTGTTGTTGGAATTGCTGGTGGGCGCAAACTGACAAACCGAAACATTTTCAATACCGGGTATCTGCATCAGTCTTTGCCGAAAGGTAGTCAGGTTAATTTTTTCCGGTGATGGAACCGGAACACTCACAATACCTTTGGTTTCATAGCCAACCGATTTAGTAAGCATATAATCAACCTGATTATTAACCACCAGCGTACAAATCACCAGCAACTGAATAAGTGCAAATTGAAAAACGATCAGCGCTCTTCGTAATGATATACCGCCCACCTGTCGTGTTCCTATATTACCTTTAAGGGCCAAAACAGGCTTAAAACCGGATAATATAGCGCCCGGGTAAGATCCCGCAAATAAGACAACCAATATAAAAAGTGCTCCAAGGAAACTCCAGAGAATAGGGTCATTCCAGGCTATATCCTTCGGCCAGGTACCCGGCTGACCAATCCAGTCCGATATATGGGGGAGCAGCAAAACGGCCAGAAGGAATCCGCCAGCCATGGAAATAAATGTAATCATGGCCGTTTCCAGCATAAACTGTGAAAACACCTGCCCTTTCGTTCCACCCACTGCCTTCCGTACACCTATTTCCCTGGATCGTTTCAGGGCCTGGGCCGTAGCCATATTAATAAAATTGAAACAGGCTGTTACAATAATAAAAATACCAATGGCCGCCATCACCCATATCCACTTCATCGGCATGCCGCCATTGTAGCGCTCCGAATGATGAATATCCTTATATGCCAGAATAGGATGCGCATAAAATTTATTATCGGCTCCGTGATACTTCTTATTCAACCCATCCATCTGGCTTTCAATACTGTGAATATCCGTATGCTCCGGAATTTTCATAAAAACGTACGTACTGGAATTTACACCACCCCAGTTTTCCAAACCGCTGCCCCCGTAACCGAACGTCGGGTTAGCCGCAAGTGTCTCAAACGACACCAGGAAGGCATAGGGCATATTGGTATTATCAGGAAGGTCGCCCATGAGGCCCGTCACTTCCAAAGTGAGTTGGTTGTATAGTTTTAGCTGCCTCCCTATTGGGTTTTCATTGCCAAAATATTTTCGGCTCATTTCCTCGCTAATCACAATGGTATTGGGTTTACCCAACGATTCCTTTGGATTGCCCACCTTCCAGGGAAAATCGAAAATTGAGAAAAACTCGGGTTGCACATAAGCAAGCAGCGGCCCCTCCTCTTCAAATTTCTTGACTATTTTTCCTTCGCTATTCAATACAGCAATGAAAGGATCGTATCGCTCTATACAGATACTGGTTGTGGCCTCCGGGAACTCTGTACGAAGTGCCTTCCACATTGGCACAGGCACGCCGCGTGAATAGCCGGTCACATCCGAATGAAACTCTGACGTAACCTGATAAATCCGGTCTATATCTTTGTGATAATGATCGTGGGTTGTTTGAAATCGGATAAACCAGAAAACGATCAGTGCACAACACAAACCCAGGGAAAGACCCGCTATATTCAGTAGTGTATAGAGTCTGTTCCTGAGTAAATTTCGCCAGGCAATCTTGATATAGTTCTTAATCATATCTTCCTTTTTGAGTTCACTTGTCGATGTCCAAAATTTGTGCCATATTAACAATCATCAATAGATCAAGATGTTACACAAAACAAACTGTTCAAAAACGAACAGTCCTGTCCGATATCATCTGTCCCGTCTTCCCCCTCACATTGTCCTGAATTCCATCCTGTTAATACAAGCAATAGCATTTAGTTTGTATCCGAATTAGAAGAAGCGCCCACAAAGCTATTTATCCTCCTCTAAAAACAAGTTGCAAGACCGAGAAACCACCTATTTATTCTATCACTGAAACAAGAAAACGTATGGAAACTTTTGACTGGAAGGAAGATGTGCACCTGCTTTGTAATACCGCTAAAAGTTTTCCCGATGGGATACAGGAATCGTTTGACGGGTTGGAAAACAACGTTCCCGAAGTCGAAAAGCGTACCTGGTATGGCATATCCTACATGAACGAAAAAGGAGAAATCATATACAAAGCCGCGCTTAACAAGCTGACTCCCGGTGAAGCAACTGAATTTGAAAGCTTCACAATAACCAAGGGAACTTATCTTTCAGAAGTCATCACCGACTGGATGAAAAATCCGGCTCAAATTGGTGAATCTTTTCAAAAATTATTGACGGATCCTCGGTTGGATACTTCCTTCCCTTGCGTGGAATGGTATTACAGTGCAGACGATGTACGGTGCATGATCAGGCTACGGGATTAGCCCAAGCTATGCTAACTACCTGACGCCCCAAAAACCAATAAGCCATGGATCAAAAATACCTACACCAACTTACCGCCAAAACGATCATTAAAAAGCCGATCGAAACCGTTTGGCATCACTGGAACCACCCTGCCTCCATTGTGCAATGGAACATTCCATTCCCCGATTGGCATTGTCCGCAGGCGATCAATCATCTTTATGTAGGCGGGCAGTTTCTATATCAAATGGAAAAACAGGACGGTAGCGAAGGATTTAACTATACAGGAAAATACGATTCCATTATTCCTCATCAGCGCATTGAAACTACGGGGGACGATGGCCGAAAAACCATTGTCGAATTTTTCGCTGATCCAAGTGGCACCCTCATCCTCGAAACTTTTGAAGCAGACCCACATACCCCGCTGGCGATCCAACAGGAGTTTACCCATTCGGTATTAAACAACTTTAAAAAGTTCGTGGAAGGTACTTAGAGACATCTATAAAGGAAGATTCATTTTTTTAACCTAAAAAATACATTGATATGAAAATTGCCGTACTGATTACCCGCGTGCTCCTTGGTTTAATTTTCCTGGCTTCTGCCATTGTAGTGCTGTTCAACCTGGTGCCCGCCCCGCCACTTACGGGTAACGTAAAGACTTTCAATGACGGCCTGATGGCGACGGGTTATTTTATACCGATGCTCAAAAGTATAGAACTACTCTGTGGACTGGCTCTAATCACGGGCCTCTTTGTCCCCCTGGCTTTGGTTGTGCTTTTTCCCATTACCGTTCATATTTTTATATACCACCTCCTGATGGCACCCGATGGCCTCATTGTGGGTGCGGTATTACTGGTAGCACACCTGTTTCTAGCCTATTATTACCGCAAAAGTTATGCGCCCTTATTCAAGATAAAACCTTAAATGGACGCTTGTTCAACGTTATAACACACATGAAAGATGATAGAAGTATTTAAAACCAACGTTACCGAGGCACACACCGCCCGGTTCCTCATCGAACAAATCCAATTTCATTTTGATGGCTATATGGCCAATTTCGATCTGGAAGATTGCGACCATATCCTACGGATTCAGTCCAAAGGAGCACCCATCCATTCCATCTTAATCATTTTGTTATTGGAAAAGCTGGGCTATCGGATTGAAGTATTGCCCGATGAAATTCCATCTTTTTTTCAACCCATCGGTTATGGTTCCGGGCATACTGCTTCGGAATACTAGAACCGGTTAGAAAGAAATCGGGTAGCGTAAAAAAGTCAGGTCTGTTGGGTGAGCTCCGTCTCCATCCGCCAGACCTTTTTTCATGTGTTGCCTCTTTAAAAAAAGACGGAAAAACCAATCACTGAAATGTTAATTTCGTTAACACCCACATGAATCAGACAGAAGTTATTTAATTTGGTGAAATTTTACAATTACCAATCCTCCAATAGTACGCTTTTGAAGAGGCCTGGTATATATCAAAAAAACAATACGGATCTGATTTTCAGAGCCGATCCTATATAGAGATAAACAATTATAACCAAAATGAACCGTAGAGAAGCAATTGAAAAAATAACCCTCATGCTGGGCGGTGTTATGGCTGCTCCCCTGATGGCAGGAGCTATGGGCGAAAAATTAAATTTTGGTCCATCCCTGGACATTTCACCAGAACAGGAAGCTTTGCTGGCAGAAATTGCCGACGTGATTATCCCTACCACCGGCACACCTGGCGCCAAAGCGGCTGGCGTCGAGAAATTTATCACCCGTGTGGTGCGTGACTGCTACCAGATCGACGAACAGAAAAAGTTTTATGCAGGGGTAGAAAAGCTGGATAAGGACAGCAAAGAAGTATATCAGAAAGGTTTCGCCGCTTTGGACGCAACGCAGAAAAAAGAAATGCTCACCAAAGCAACCCAAACGGATAAACCATTTTTCCTGCAAATGAAAGGCTTAACCGTGACCGGTTATTTTACTTCGGAAATTGGTGCTACCAAAGCGCTGGATTACCTCCCTATCCCCGGGCGATTTGAAGGTACATGGCCCATGCCCAAAGGACAAAAAAGCTGGGCTATATAACGATAACGATTCCCTTATCCATCAAGCATTAAAAAATGGCGAATTTAAATATTGACGCAGTAAAAGACATTACCTACGATGCCATCGTAATTGGCTCTGGGGTATCTGGCGGTTGGGCCGCAAAAGAATTGACCGAAAAAGGACTTAAAGTGTTGATGCTTGAAAAAGGCAAAAACCTGGAACACGTAACCGGTTATGAAAATGCCCTGAAAGCGCCGTGGGAAACGCAGTACAATGGCCGTTTAACGGTAAAACAAAAAGAAACGCATCCGTTCCTGTCCCGCGACTACCCGTACAATGAAATGACGGAAAAGTACTGGATGAACGATATGGATTCTCCCTACGAAGAAAAGAAAAGATTCGACTGGTTCCGGCCGAATATCGTGGGAGGTAAATCTATCATGTGGGGACGTCAGTCGTACCGTTTGAGTGACCTCGACTTTGAAGCCAACTTAAAGGATGGTATCGCCGTTGACTGGCCTATACGCTATAAAGACATTGCTCCCTGGTACTCTTACGTAGAAAAACATGTGGGTATATCGGGTGAGAAATTAGGACTTCCACACCTTCCGGACAGCGATTTCATCGCACCGATGGATATGTATTTCGTAGAGAAAGAGGTTCGTAAAAGACTGGAAAAACAATTCCCGGGTCGCCACATGACCATCGGCCGTGTCGCCAACTTGTCGAAACCTACGCAGGCACAGCTGGATGGTGGGCGTGGTCCTTGTCAGTATAGAAACAAGTGTTCGCTGGGCTGTCCTTATGGTGCCTATTTCAGTACGCAGTCCAGTACGTTGCCTCCGGCCCTTAAAACAGGTCGTTTAACGCTACGTCCCGACTCCGTGGTGAGAGAAATTGTATATGACAAAAAAACGCAGAAAGCGACCGGTGTACGTGTAACCGACTCAGTTACCCTGGAAGACAGAGAATACCATGCTAAAATCGTATTCGTTTGCGCCAGTGCTATTGGCTCTACGCTGGTTTTGTTAAACTCTATCTCAGACCGCTTCCCGAATGGTTTAGGAAACGATTCAGGCGAGTTGGGTCACAACCTGATGGACCACCATTTCCGTACAGGCGCAA
>CALGRQ010000003.1 GCA_937880795.1 uncultured Dyadobacter sp.
CAAATTGCTAGATATCATCTCTCCCTTTTTTAAGGGATTGAGACAGACACTATATCCTTCACCCATGTGAACCACCCCTTCTGCTTGTCCAAACATACCTATTGAATTATAAAGCATGCTTGAAAAGCCGATATCCATCAACTTATCATTATCCAAGTCCAAAAATGCCGTCCCTTTTACAGACCCACAAGCAACTATTCCATTTATGTCATCACATTTCAAAAATGGCTGCACGGTTAGGTTTGGATCCAACAACTGATAATAAAAACGGCTACTTTGCAACCTCTCACCTGCCACAAGTGTACGAGGTTGCACAGGAATGCCATTATCCTTCTTACAACTGAATAAACCAATCAGGCAACACATTACCAATACTACTCTGATATACATAAATGTTTGCTATAATAGTCCCATCACCGCCTCATCTCCCATAACGGCATTTGCAGGGCGTGGGTGCTTTTCATTGAATACTTCCAGATCTTTAATCTCAAGTGCTTTTGATGCCGTTTCATCAATTTGTCCGGAAGCATTGGTTACTTTCTTCAAATTCAATCCCAAATGTTTCGCCATAAAAGCGTACATGGCATTTCTCTTTGACGGACCATAATCGTGCTTTTCGTCTGGAAGATGAACATTCTCAACCAGCCCCGATTTTCCGTACAGTTGGTATACACTTTTAAGAAAAGGATATTCTACTTCTGGTGTGTGCTTGGTCCAATCATCACCATCTGAAATCAACAGCATCGGTCGGGGTGCGGCTAGGGCAGCAATTTCGACATTATTGGTTTGAAAGCTACCACTTTTATGAATTGGCAAACCACTTTCGCAAACACATCCTCCGAAAAAATAAGACGAAACCATCACACAGGGTACGGAAACCTTTATACGGTCATCCAGAGCAGTAAGTAAAAAAGTTTGCGTACCTCCACCCGACTCACCGGTAATAGCAACCCGATTAGGATCCACACCCGGCAAGCCGAGCACAAAATCCAAAGTTCTTATAGAATTGATGGTTTGTAATTTCAGCGATTTAGGCATTTTGTGATCACATTGGCGAGAGTCTCCCTGTCCCACCATATCCCATATAAAAACAACGGCTCCCATTCGGGCAAGTGTAGCGCACCGTTGCTGATTTTGCTCCTGAAACCGTCCATACGGTTTATTCCAATGTCCATGAGGAGCCAATACGGCTGCATACGACTTTTGCTTCTGGATAGGTCTATATAGGTTACCTGTCACATAAATACCCGGCATACTTTCGAATGCCACATTTTCGACGGTATAGCCGTCCATCACTCGTTTGCTGTGTATAATGGGAGTAGAAGCCGGTTTAACAGGCATTTTTTCCAAATCCATTCCCTTTCTGATCTGCGTGCGAATCTGAACATTTCGCCGTTCCCAATCTTTTTTATCCGTTACTTTTTGTCGTTCCAGAAATGCTTTCCCTTCCGCTTCTGTAAAATGAGCCCCTTGACATAGCTCTACCTTTTGCGCCAACGCGCTCGACAGAACACCAACGGCTAAAATGAATGTTATAAATGCCTTCATCGGATCTATGAATATTAAATGTTGAGATTGTTGCCAAAAGGCGCGAAGGTATTTGGTACTACTGATGAAGACGTTGATATATACGGCATAGGTATCAACAAAGTTGTTAAAGCGATACAGCAACTTCCATTTCAGGCTGCGCACAAAGTGCCAATATATTTTAGAAGAAGTATTGTCAGGGGATGTGCAGAGATCGCCACTACCTTAACCAGAAATCAAGATTTGGATAACGAGATATATGCTTTCTATCCTATACTTATATCATTCAAGAGACTCTACTTATACTAGGGTATTGCAACCTGTACATAGTTTTTCAAAATTTGCGCTTCCAGCTTACGCACCAATCCTTTATACTCTCCATCAATCTGAAAATATACTTCCCGGTCAACACACTCAATTAAAGCGCTTTCCACCGAAATAATCTTCATGATATCCGGATTCAGGTCTGTATTACCAGTAATAATTTTAGCCGTTTCAATAAAATCCAGTTTGGTGGCAATGACCAGTTCAAATAAGCCATCGGACATATTACCCACCGGATTGATACTGATACCGGTTCCATACTTCTGTGCATTGGCTATAATCACGATGAGCGCATCCGTCTCAATCACTTCCTGATCAGTAGTAATTTTTACCTGAAAATTTTGGTGTTCGCTCAACGTTCTAACCATTTCCCTCGCATAGCCAATCTTACCCCGCATTTCCCCACTTTCGTAGTTCTTTACCAGCAAGGCATTAAGTCCTATATCGCTCAAATGCAGACTTATATCACCATTGATACTTACCGCGTCTATTCCTATACTGTTTTCCCCAAATGCAATGCGAACAGCTTCCTGCAAGTTGGATGGAATCCCAAAATCTACCGCGAGACCATTGGCTGACCCCGCCGGGATGATACATAATATAACTTCCAACCCGTACACCGCCTGAGCAACCATCGAAATTGTGCCGTCTCCTCCCGCTACAATGATCCGTTCAGGCATAATATGCTCAACCATTGTTTTAATGATCTCCTCATCGTCAACACCCGTGGTGGTATATATCCGTAAGTCATAATCATCATCCTTGGCCCGATTGATCACCGCTTCAAAAACATCTTCCTTGTCTAAATCACCAGAAATAGGATTTACAACCAACAAAATCTTTCGTTCTGAAAACATAATGTCTAAATTAGGCCCTCTAAAATTCTTTGAAAAGGTGTGTATGGAACGATGTGAAATAAAACTGTATCGAGGATATGCAAATAAAAAAGAATTGGTCGTATTTGGGCACGTTGTAAAAAAATATCCTTCCGGCGATCATAAATATACGCGAACAGGCTTTCGATATGCAAGAACGATCATTCAGCTGTTCTCGATTAAAACCATTCCAAATATACCTGTAACCCTGCATGTTGGCAATACAACAGCCGAAATTGTCACAGAAGAGGATGGCTATTTCAGATTTCAAATTCCGCTTCCAGAAGAACTTCTGGGTGGTTGGCATAGCTATCAAGTTTCGGTCGACACGGAGATCAATCGTAAAAAATATAGCGCTATAAGTACGGAAGAGTTTTTTGTCCCCTATACAAGCTCCTTTGGCATCATCTCCGACATTGATGATACCTTCCTCATCTCACACAGTCGCAAATCACTTCGCAAATTGTTCGTTTTGCTGGCAAAAAATGTACAAGCCCGAAAACCATTTGACGATGTGGTCAAACATTACCAGCTATTGTCATTTGCAAGCCGTGTTCATCCACAAGCACAAAGCAATATCTTCTTCTACGTGTCGAGTAGCGAGTGGAATTTGTATGACATGATCGTGCGGTTTGCTGAACTGAACGGACTGCCCAAAGCAGTTTTAAAACTCAAAAAAATAAAGTCGGGATTGGATGACTTTGTGATGACGGGAGGTGGATCACATGAGCACAAGCTCCGTAAAATTCGCAATATCGTTGAGTTTTACCCTGAATTACAATTCATATTGCTAGGTGATGATTCTCAGAAAGATCCTGAAATATACGAGCAAATTTGTACCGAATTTAAAGACAACATCCGCGCGGTGTATATCCGACAAACCCGAACGCGAATAAGAACAGAAACTTCACATCATTTAAAAAATATAGAGCATTTAGGCATAGATATCTGTTACTTTGCACACAGTAACAAAGCCATTATACATTCACTCGACCAGGGGATTGTGTTTCAAAATGCAAGTACATCTCCATCCTAAATACATAACCTAAACAAATCCGTTGCAACCAACCGCATGAACATTTCGCATATCATTAATGAACTTGGTGAAGATCGCAGTCTGTATTTCAATGCCGTAGCTCCACCTATTGTACAAACGAGCAACTTTGCATTCGATTCTTTTGAAGCCATCCGTAAAGCATTTGAAGACGAAAACTCGGCCTATTTATACTCTCGTGGGAAAAACCCGACCATCGATATTTTACGTAAAAAACTGGCAGCGCTAGACGGCGCCGAGGACGCACTGGTGTTTAACAGTGGTGCTTCCGCGATCTACTGTGCCGTAATCGCAAACGTAAAGTCCGGAGATCACATCATTTCTGTCGATAAACCATATACCTGGGCAAGCCGACTTTTTGATAATTTATTACCAAGATTTGGGGTTACCACCACCTATATAGACGGCACAGATATAGAGCAATTCAAGGCAGCCATTCGCCCTGAGACGAGTGTGATATACCTGGAATCTCCAAACTCGCTAACTTTCGAATTGCAAGATCTGAAAGCAGTAGCCGAATTGGCAAAACAACATGGCATCGTCACCATTATCGATAATAGCTACTGTACCCCTATAAACCAGCAACCGCTTGCCCTGGGCATTGACCTGAGCTTGCAGTCGGCGACCAAGTACCTTGGCGGGCACAGCGACACCGTGGCTGGCGTACTTACGGGTAAAGAGGAAATGTTGCAAAAGATATTCAATGAGCAATTGCTTAACAACGGCTCTGGTATTTCACCCTTTAATGCCTGGCTTATTCTCCGTGGCTTACGTACTTTACCAATCCGTTTGGCTCATGTAACAAAAACTACCGAAAAAGTCATTGCGTATTTAAAAAAGCACCCGAAAATTGAACGCGTTATATTTCCGTTCGACGAAAATTTCCCACAGCTCGAATTAGCTCATCAGCAAATGAAAGGCGCTTGCGGCTTGTTTACCATCGTATTGAAGTCCGATTCGTATAGCCAAATTGAAAAATTCACCTATACCCTCAATCACTTTCTCGTCGCGGTTTCATGGGGTGGGCACGAATCATTAATTCTGCCACAAGCGGCTGCAATTGGGCCCGTCGCTTTCGACCCTACAATAGAAAAACACCGGATGGCCCGAGTATATGTAGGACTGGAAGATCCCGATTATCTTATTGCTGATTTGGAGCAGGCACTTGCCATTTTGTAATGACAAGCGCGCAAATCCCTAATGCTTAATCACAAACACATACGTTTCACGAGGTATACCACTCACAGACCAATCCCAAATGAAAAAAATTCTGATAGTTGAGGATGATAAACGTATTGCCCAAAATATTTATCGCGGGCTCGTTTCCGAACTGTTTGATGCCGAAATAGCACATGACGGAATTACCGGAAAACAACTGGCTTTGGAGAAGAAGTTTGACCTCGTGTTATTGGATGTAAACCTCCCTGGTATGCGAGGTTTTGAAGTATGCCAGCAAATAAGAATATATAAACCTGCTCTCCCGATCATCATGCTTACGGCCTACGGAGAAATCGAAGACAAGGTTGAAGGGCTTGATCGGGGGGCGGATGATTATATCGTAAAACCTTTTGATTTTAGAGAACTACTGGCAAGAATACGCGCTGCCCTTAGAGGTACGGATGCGCGCAGTCCGGAGACGGAAGATAAAATATTGCGCACCGCAGATTTGGTGTTGAATAGTACAACCAAGGAGGTTGTTCGAGCAGGTAAAAATATTGAGCTCACAGCCAAAGAATTTGCTTTGCTAGAATACTTCCTGGTCAATCGTGGTAGAGTAATATCCAAAATGGATTTGGCTGAACATGTTTGGCATCTTAATTTCGATCCAGGCACCAATGTGGTGGAAGTATATATCAACTACCTCCGAAAAAAAGTAGATAAAGACTTCAAAACCAAACTTATACATACACGCCCCGGGCTTGGTTATATATTAAAAGAAGAAGAGTAAAAGAGATTACAAACCACATTTCCACAGAAAATCTAAGTCGTGAAAATCAAGGATCGGATCGCTTTGCAGTTTACCTTACTCGTAGCAGCCTTGCTACTGATGTTTTCTGTGGCAGTGTATATGGTCTCTTCCACGTTTCGGCAGGAAGAATTTTTTGACAGATTGCGAAGTAAAGCACATACCACGTGTCGCCTTTTGGTGAAGGTAAAGGGTATAGACAAAGATTTACTTAAAGCTATTGATGAAAATACGCTTACCGAAATGCTGGATGAGAAAGTCTTGATATTTAACTCCAACAATGAACTGATCTATTCGAGTGTCGATGATAAATTGATCACTTATCACCCTGAATTAATTGAAGAAATCCGACACAAGAAAAATATTGAGTTCATCCAGGACGACAGTGAAGTTATAGGGCTTCTATACACCGAAGGCACCGAACCACTGGTGGTACTGGCATCGGCTTACGACAAATTTGGAAGAAGTAAACAAAACAACCTGATCCAAACATTAGCCTGGGGGCTATTTGTAGGCATTGGCTTAACGGTTGTACTGGGTATATCTTTCGCCGGGAATTCGCTAAAACCCATTGCCCATATCAACAACCAGGTTTCACTCATTACCGCGCAAAACCTTTCTCAAAAATTGGATGAGGGAAACAGAAAAGATGAAATTGCCCAACTTGCCATTAACTTCAACACGGTGCTATATCGCCTCAATCAGGCATTTGAGCAACAAAAAAGTTTTGTTTCCCATGCGTCGCATGAACTACGCACGCCTTTGGCAGCATTAAAGTCCGAAATTCAGCTGGGGCAGCGCTTCGTAAAAAATGATCCGAATCTTGAAGAAGTATTTACCAATCTATTCTCCGACACCGAACGACTGATCAGTATCACCAATAACTTGCTTTTCTTGGCCCGATCACTTGAAAACATACAAGGTATGCAGCATACGCAAGTACGTGTGGAGGATCTGGTTTTTCTGGCCAAAGAAGAACTTCTTACCTCTTTCCCACACTATACCATCAGCATTGACTACTTAACCATTCCCAACGACGAAAGGGAGACGGTTATAGAGGCCAATGAAGAATTACTGAAACGCGTTTTTCTTAACCTGATCGACAACGCTTGCAAATATTCGGAAGCCCATGAAGCCAAAATTCTTATCTCAACCGATGATACGTATTGCTATGTCACTGTTAAGGATCAGGGGGTAGGTATAAGTTCCGACGACTTGCCATTTATATTTAATCCCTTTTTCAGGTCTTCCAATACCAGCGATTTACCCGGTTTTGGCATTGGGCTATCTATTTGTCAGCGCATTGTAGAATTACACCGGGGTACGCTATCGGTATCTAGCCAACTAGGTCAAGGCAGCGAGTTTACTGTCAAAATCGACCACATTTAAGTTTTTAATTTTTTTCTAAGTTTAATTTAAGGCTGCTATAATACCAGTGGTGCAATATCGCATATTCTAAAAACCGAATACATGCGATATATTATCATTTGTTTTCTAAGCGTCGCCTCAACTGGTGTTTGGGCACAGGACACGCTTAAATTAAATATCCGGCAAGCTGACAGTCTTTTCCTAAAAAACAACCTAGACCTTTTAGCAGAACGAT
>CALGRQ010000004.1 GCA_937880795.1 uncultured Dyadobacter sp.
CAAATCGATAGTAAGGCACTTTGATGATCTGCCTCTTGGCCAGATTGAAATACAAGATAGCGTCTGTTATTGTTGTAACAGATTTTAGTAGCCCATCCTTCTTGATAAGATCAATGATCCGGTATTTTAAAAAATGAGTTTTTATCAGTTGTAATTTTTCTCGATTGGACTTCTTACTATAATGAGGATGAAGTGATCTGTTCGACGGATCATTAAGGCGCTTTTCTAATTCAATTTTCAATACATCCCATTCCCTAGATTTGAAAAGGTTTTTCAAGTGGTCATACCCATTTCCGATTACCTCGTCGCCTGCATAGCCAGTCAGCAATATCTTGAGGCCAAGCTCCTGTGCATGCTTTAAGATGCTGTGGGTTTTGGCTAGTGAAGATACCGAATATGAAGGTCGTCCCAGAGCTTCAATATCTCTTATGAGAACTTCGAGGTCATTGTGCCCGGATTCAATATTATAGTGTATACTGTTTATTTTATCAACTACCAACTGTGCATAGTTAGTATGATTTTGGTTGGGTGTCTCATTTAAGGAAAAATAACTAACAATGGGTTCTTTGTTGTGTATGTGTTTGGATATAGAGGCGATACTAGAAGAGTCTAAACCCCCACTTATATGAGCGCCTACTGGTTTTTGGCGCGTAGAGCTCTGAACAGAGTTCCGTAAAAGATCAAAAAGTTTGTTAGAAAAATCAGATTTACTTTTAAGTGAAGTAAAAATACCTGGTTTAAAGTGAAGGTAGGGCGTGTTAACGACTTTCCCATCCTTAATGTTAAGGAGATGGCCAGGTAAAATACTTTTTATGTTTTTGAAAAAAGTGGATGAGTCATAAGTATCGACAGCACTTTTTCCATAAACACAGTAATCCAGAATAGAAGTAGGCTCAATATCTAGATTTTGGCGAACTTCTTTGAAACCCATCAGAGAGGGTAGATTGGTTGAGAAAGCAAATACTTCACCAGGAACGAAGAAATAGTAAAGTGGGACTGATCCGAAATCGTTCCGGATCATTGCTATATTATTGTGTTCATCAATAGTAAACGCCATGTCGAGGTGATGATCTTCAATTTTCTCTAATGTTGCGCCTAAAGTGGTATGTTGAGTATTGCAGAGAACTAGATCTTTGTTGTAGCGATATTGTGAGGAATGCGCATTGTCAATGATCTTGGAGTAAGGAATAGAAAGGAAGTAAGATAGATAATGACGATGGCCAAGATCTAAACGTATGAATGAATCAGTTGACTCCAAACTTATTTTCTGCTCGTACTCTTGGGTGAACTTGAAATTTAAAGTGTTGGAAAGCGTAATTGATCCTTCAAATATCATTGCTTGAGATTGTGATTATGATAATATAGAATATAAATAAAATCCCCTAGTTATGACTAATAAATTAAAGTCAAACTAAGGGATTTTATTTATTGCAACACTCCTATAACTGGAAAAAATACCAAATGGTAAAGTTATACGGTGCGAAAAATCAAGGCGCCCAGTTAGTAGCCAAAGTAACATCATCTAATTGTGAACCATTTTTCGTTCCTTTAGTCAACTTACTAACCTTACCCAATTTGTTAAGAAGAGGTTTTTTATACGATCTTTTTGCCTGTGTAGAGTGTAATACCGTTGTTTTCATGTTAGAATTATTACGTGTTATAATAGTAGTATCCGCAACAAATGTAGTTATATAATTTACAAATGCAAAATTGTTATCGGATTCATTTAAAAATAGATAGCAGATTTTTCATACATCTGCTCTTTAGGATTGTATTTGGCGGTTTTAATTATGAAAATTCCCATTTTGTTCGTTTAGCTTTCCTCTCAAAAAGCCCACCAAAACTTCCAATCCCGTCTCAAAGCGCCTATTGTTGTTTATGATAATATCTGCCTCAGATTTAAGAGGTTGTATGAACTTGTCATAAGTGGGTGCAACGTGGTTTTCCCAGCGGTACAATACATCGTCAAGGTCGTATCCACGCTCGTTATTGTCTCGAATAATTCGTCTTTTGATCTTCACATGTTCCTTCGCGTCTACGAAAATCTTGAGATCTATCAAACGTGCTATTTCCGGAAAGTAGAATACGAAAATTCCTTCTACAATTATAATGGGTCGAGGCTTAAAAATAAGCGTTTCAGGTACAATGTTAGGGTTGTTAAATGTATATTCCTTTTGATGAACTTCCCGCCCCGCACGCAACACTGCAATGTGCTCGGCAAAAAGATGATGATCAATCGTTTCGGGTAAATCAAAGTTTTCTATGCCGTTTTCATCACGAGGTATTTCATGTATCGGTCTATAATAATTATCCTGCGATATTCTGGTAATTTCATCGGTGTCAAAGGATTCAATTAAACTCTTCATAAAAAAGGTTTTACCGGATGCACTTCCTCCTGTTATGCCAATGATATAGGGTGGTTTATCTGCTGATGTCATTTTTCTTGGAGCTTTAATTTGTGATTTTGGAAGCTTGGGATGCTTTTATTCTATAATGGCTAATTTACCTGCTAGCTTTTGATTTCCATCGGGAGAGTTGATAAAAACCATATATATTCCTCCTTTTACCCTTTGTCCTGTATAATCATTCAGGTTCCACGAAGCAAGTCCACCGTTGGAAGTGGTTTCATATACCAGTCGGCCTGAAAGTTGAGTAATTTTAACAATAGAATGATTCGCTAGACCTTTGAAACCGACAATGCCTGCATAACCTGGTCTAACAGGATTAGGGAAGATGGTTAGCTTGTCCATACTTTGTGTTGGAGCCAGTGTACTGGTTCTATACGACATCATTCCGAGTGGTGTATCGATATATAACAGTCCTGTTTCCGGTTCCAATTTTAAGCTTAGAATATGATTGGAGGGCAAAGGACTGTTGTCGACCGTGAAATGTTGAAGTTGTTCGGAGCCGTCAGCGGAAAAATGATATAGCCCGTTTCTGGTGCCGATCCATTTCCTGTTACCTGACTCAACAGCGATAGCAGTACATTTTTCGTTGGAAAAAAGTTTTCGTTGACCGTATATCGGCAATATAGCATTGATATTTCCTGGACTTTGTAATTCGTCGGCCGAAATGTATCCCACGCCTCTATCACTGGCAAACCAGATGTACCCCTCCTCGTCAACTGCCAAACTGTTGATAGTGGAGGAAGGTAAGCCGCCGTACCCAACGGACGTATTTAAAAAGATTTCTTTGTTGCTGGTGGCATTTTTTATCATTATACCACCGGATAAGTAAGTTGGAAGTCGGGTCCAGGTATTTCCGTTCAGGTCAATAATAGTAGAATCAGGTCTTGGGTGAATGGTTGTATCTTGTATTTCGGGGTTATGCTGCTGAAATGTCTCCTCAAGACCGCTCAGCAAACCATTTTGAGAATCAGCAATCCAAAGGGTATTAGCATTGTAAATGGCATCCTTAGGAGCCGATATAAGTGGGTTTGTGATGGGCGTTTTCGGTGTATTTTCAGAAAGTTGAATGATAGAATTGTCCAGTGTGGCAGTGATAACTTTGTCCTGTGTCGAAAAATGATAATAAGAACTGTTGCTGGGCTGTACCACATTCCAAACCAGAGCGCTTTTGCTATATATGCCTTTGTTTACAATTCCAGCGTATAAAGTGTTTTCTTTGACGGCGATCGCGACAGCAGTAGCTGGTGTTAAAGAAGTTTTCCAGTTTTCAAAATACTGCCTGTTCGTGGTTGGAGACATGGAACTGGCGATTAATCCGCTTGGTGTTAGTGCATAAATGGAATCAGCTGTGATGGCTATATCTCTTATCTCAACTTCGGCGCCTTTGGGTCCTATATAACGGTAGTTCTCAGAAATTTCCCGATGTTGCACGTCTAAAACTACAATACCAAAGTTCGTTGCGAGATATACACTATTGTTGTGTATCAGTACTTTGTTTAGTTTTTTATAGTCTGGTAAATTGGAAGAAGATTGTAGAACGGGCCAGGGAACAATATTTTCAATATTAGAGGCATCATCTAGTTCTACTAAATCGATATGCCCACTTCGATAGGCAAGGATAAGCGTTTGTGATTTGACATCATATGCCAAACAAGCTATGCCATTTTCAGTAAGTCCATCTTGCTTGCTATACGTTTTTAAATCCTGGCCTTTGAGATCTACACTAGCTAGGCCGTTATAGCTCGCACAAAATACGCGATTGCCAGTTAAGGCCAGTTGATGGGCAGATCTGTAATTGAAATGTGCGTTCCACTCACCTAATGGTATATTCTGAGTATAGGCAATGTTTGGTGTTGTGAATAGCAACGAAGCAAAAAAAATGAACGTCGGTACAGCCCGGAAACTCCGGAATGCTGTATCTACGTTCATTTTTATATTCACAAGGTTGCCCACAATCCCTTACGTTTTATGTAGACTAATTTTCTACGGTAATCGTTGCTGAACCTTTGCCCGTACCTGTTCCACAACCACTTTTGACGGAAGTAAGTTTATATTCCGTGGTGGCACTAGGTGTTACAGAGATGAGGTACGGATTCAAGAAAGTACCATTGATTGCAGTTCCGTCAGACAGTGTAAAAGACCAGGGTGGAAGACCATTTTTGAACTTCAACTGAATTCGGGTAGATCTGCCCGGGGTGATAATCCCTTTTCCTGATACTTCTCCAATCGCTTTGTTGGGTGCAATGATATCAATTTCTTCGATTGCAGACGATACAGCCGGAGAGGATGAAATAATTCTTATTTTATGCGTTCTGATCGTATCAGAAGATGATGCCGAGGTTAACTTCACGTTCATCGTTGTAGGGGTAATGGTGGTCGGTAAATTCACAAAGCGACCATTTTTATCGGTAATCTGTACTACAAATTTGTTGCCAGGATTATACCGTCCTACCGTTTTATAGGGGATTTCAAGAATGGCGCCTGAACAGACCATATTTTGAGATAATTTTTCCAAAGTGATGGCAACGGGTGGTGCTTTTACCGCCACTTTTGCTTTTCCTGAAAACTTACCAACGCCACATACGCCACCGGCAGAGCTAATTTCGTAATTCGTGTCATAGTAAGGTTTTACCTTAACCTTATAAGGCGATTCCTGAATGTTGTTTTCATAGGTTCCGTCAGAAAGTAACACAAACCATGGTGGACCGCCTCCATTGAATGAAACCGAAAGTTCTCCAGACTCATTTTCATTTAAGAAGAGCGAGTCCTTTTGCAAAACTGTGGTGGTTGTTGAAACTATAGTTACTTTGGCCACCTGGCTAACCAGATAGGGAGCCGATGAGGTAACCCGTAGCCGGTATTCACCCGGCTTATAGCTGTCAGGAATTTGAGTGGTGATATAACCAGAGGAGTCGGGTGATGATAAGTTTTTAAATGCACCGGTACGATCTGCGATCTGCACTACGAATTTATTGCCAGCTTTGTACTTTCCTGTTGCACTAAATGGGACCTGGAAAGGGATGTTATTACAAAGCTTTGCAATTTTATCGGTTTCTTTTAATTCTAATTTGGGCTCAGGATTATTATCTACGTTAACGATAGCTTCTCCCGACATGGTACCGCTACCACAAGCATTGGAAATACCCAATATTTTGTAAGCTTTTATTTGAGTGGGCTTTACCGTAAGGTAGTGTGGGTTTGAAATGGTATTTAACACATTTGAGCTATCCGACATTTGGAAGGACCATGGTGCCGTACCACTTAAATGTACACGCAAATGCGCTTCTTGTCCCGGCATAATCCTTGCCGCTTGTGTTCCATCAATCACTTCTATGCGTGCTGTCGGAGTTTGCAAAAGTCTTATAGGAACCAGCTGACTCTTAACCACCGATATATTGCTTACTATTTGAAGCTGATATACCTCGCCTCCGATTTTATAGGATGGGATAACAGCTTTTACCGGGCTGGTTTTTGATGGTAGCGATATTGCAATGGAATTACCTTTTGCGTCGATTAAGTGGGCTATATAGGTGTTTTCGTCATCAAATGGCCCTTCAGTTGTAAACGGGATATGGATTGTAGTCCCTGGGCATACAGACAAATATGATATATCACTGATCTTTATTTTATACAGATCAATGGTGTCCTTTGCAATCTTTTCTGCCTTTTCAGCAAGTTCATCGGCTTCTTGCTCCGTAATGCCCACCTCCTGAGCGGCAGCTGTTGTGTCCACTGTTGCGCTACTCATGGTATCTACTACCACAGCAGGTGCAGCGATTGGTTTAAGGGGCGCTTTGGATGGTGCCGGTTGCTTCGCAGCAGGCTTTGCTACGGGCTTTTTAGAAGTGCTGCGTTGTGCTGATACGCTTTGCAGACCGATCAGTGAGGCAAAAAGGAAAAGAAATATGAATCTTGACATGTAAGAATCTTACGGTTGAGATAAAAAGGATTATTTCAATGCTACCAATGTGCTGCCCCGAAGAACAGGAACTATATCGTACAAGTCTTTTTGTAAACAATATGAAATATCTTTCTGAATTCCAAGGCGTTGCAGTCTTCGAACGTGCGAGGAATTAGAAACAGCTGCCAATAAATTATCCTTAGATTGCTCATATAGTCTTTGAGCCATCAGGGTTCCATCTTCTCTTAAAATGAATTGATCTTTTAATTCGTCAGCAAGAGCACCTGCAAACAGGGTGTCTTCCAAATTAGGTCTTCCTTTCCAACCGGCACATAAAACCAATACATCGTACGGTTCAGTGCGCAAATGAGTGGCTAGTGCTCCAAGATTCAAAAAAGATCCAATCATCACTTTTACTGCCTGAGCGCGTGCCTTGGTAATCGATAACGTACCATTTGTCGTAGTCATTGCAATTTCTGCTCCGATGAGCCGCTCATTCATGTAGCTGAAAGGAGAATTATCCAGGTCGAAACCTTCCTCCTTCTTCGCGTCTCGTTCTGCTGCCGCAATAAATCCCTTATCTTGTAAAAGTTTACACTCTTCTATGGTTGCCACGGGTGTGATACTTTTAATTCCATAGGCCAGGCCTGTTACCATACAGGATGTTGCTCTAAAAATATCGGCAACTACAACAATGGAGTTGTCAAGTTTATGTAAATGAAGCAGGTCAGGTGTAAGACAGACGTCAAGTTGTTTCATAAAAGGGAAAACGCAAAGGCAATAAAAGTGAACAATTGAGTTGAATGTATATTAAGCTTTTACAAATGGCAATTTAACCACCTGCGCTTTTAATAGTTTATCACGAACCTTTACAAAAATTTGGGTATCAGGTTTGCTATACGCAACAGGTAAATAACCCATCCCAATTCCCTTCTGTAACGTAGGTGATTGTGTTCCCGAAGTTACTTCTCCCAATTTATTGCCTTCGGCGTCGCACAATTCATAATGTCCGCGAGGAATTCCTCGATCAATCATTTCAAAACCGATTAGTTTACGCGTGACACCGGCTTCTTTTTGTTGTTTTAACGCCTCAGAGTTGGTAAAGCTCTTCGTGAATTTAGTCACCCATCCCAATCCAGCTTCCAAGGGTGAAGTATTGTCGTCTATATCATTTCCGTATAGGCAAAAACCCTTTTCAAGACGAAGCGTGTCGCGGGCACCCAAACCAACCGGTTTAATTCCAAATTCAGCGCCTGCTTCAAAAACTGCATGCCACATTTTCTCTGCATCCGCATTCTTGATATAAATTTCAAAACCACCCGAACCCGTATAGCCTGTTGCAGATATAATAACGTCTTCTATTCCTGCCATTGTGCCAATTTTGAAAGTATAATATTCCATACTTTTCAAATCCTGGTCGGTCAGTTTTTGCAAGGTCGCAATAGCATTAGGCCCCTGCACCGCAAGCAAGCACATATCATCCGATAAGTTTTGCATCTCAACCCCTTCGGTGTTGTATTGCTGAATCCAGTTCCAGTCTTTTTCAATATTAGATGCATTTACGACCAATAGGTAGTTATCCTCAGCAATACGATATACCAGTAGGTCGTCAACAACACCACCATTTTCATTAGGTAAATAACTGTACTGAACTTTTCCATCAAATAGAGTGGAAGCGTCGTTGGCCGAAACTCGCTGAATAAGATCTAATGCCTTAGGTCCTTTTACACTAAACTCACCCATGTGAGATACATCAAAAACACCTACATTATTACGCACCGTGTGATGCTCTTCCAGGTCGGAAGAATAACGAACAGGCATTTCAAAACCAGCAAAGGGTACAATTTTAGCACCTAACTGAACATGTATATGGTGAAGCGGAATAGTTTTCATGAATGATAAATTGATTTTCTTTAATGTACAAAAGTAGGCAAACCACTTTAAAGCCGCACAAAAAACTATGTTTTCAAATCTCTCATGATTGTTTTTTGGAGTATATTGGGAAATATAGGAATTTATCTAATCCGTTTGGCTGTCTAACTATTACATAACTCATGAGAAAACACATTTTATATTGTATACCGTTTTTGTTTTTTTCGAAGCAGGCAATTGCACAAAATGCCACTTTTAAAGGAGAGGTGATTGATGATAAAATCAGTATCGGATATGGGGTGACAACGGGAGATGTGGATGGAGATGGAAAGCTGGATATTCTCCTGGCCGATAAAAAGGAAATTGTTTGGTATAAGAATCCGGGAGGAAAGGATAAGCCGTGGAAGCGATATATACTCGCTAAGGATTTAACGGAATCTGATAACGTATGTATAGCAGCCCGCGATTTGGATGGAGATGGAAAAGTGGAGGTTGCAGTAGGTGCACAATGGAACCCTTCGGAAACCAAAAATTGGGATAAGTCTGGTGCGGTGTTTTATTTGGATGCACCGGCGGATCGTACGCAATTGTGGGAGCCTATTCGGTTGCATCATGAAGTGACCATTCACCGCATGCAATTTGTTAAAACAACGGACGACACCTTCCAATTAATTGTGCTACCATTGCACGGGGCAAATAATGTAGCTGGCGAAGGTGTTGGAGTGAAAGCAATTGTTTTCGATATACCAAAGCAGCGAAAGGAAAAATGGAATTATCAGTTGGTTGAAACGGATATGCACATGACCCATAATTTTCAACCTATGGAAGTCTCTCAGCGATTTTTAGGTATGGCAGTGGCAGGTAAGGAAGGGGTACAGGTGTTCTTGAATGGGGCTAATGGTTGGGCACCTTCTGGAAACTGGATGGTTAATGGAAATGGTGTAGGGGAGATCAGAACGGGCAATTTAGGGAATAATCAATTGTTTACGGCTACTATTGAGCCCATGCACGGGAATTCTCTGGTTGTGTACTCTAAAGACAGCAGAACGGTTTTAACCGATAAGATAAAAGAAGGTCATGCATTGGTGTGTGCCGATTTTTTTGGACAGGGTAGAGATCAGATTGTGATGGGGTGGAGGAATCCGAATGTGGTTGGAGAAACTGGCGTACGGATTTTTGTTGGTTCAGATAAAGAAGGGAAGAATTGGCAGGAGTATACGCTGGATGAAAAAATTAAGATGGCTTGTGAGGATGTTACAGCGGCGGATCTGGACGGTGACGGCGATCTGGATGTGATCGCATCGGGTAGGGCTACCAAAAATGTAGTCGTGTACTGGAATCAAAGAAAAAAGTAATTCCACCTCAATAAGAAAGGGGTAGAAAACAATTGTTTTCTACCCCTTTCTTATTGAATGCGTTGGAGATACTACTCTCTTCTTCCCATTAATATGCTTACATAGTAAAGCAAAGTGGCCAAAGAACCAATTGCAGCTACAAGGTATGTTCTGGCAGCCCATTTCAAGGCATCAGCAGACAATACATATTCACGCTCGTTTACAATTCTGTTGTTTTTGATCCAGGCAAGAGCTCTGTTACTTGCATCGTATTCGACAGGAAGCGTTACAAAACTAAAAAGAGTTGTTACAGCAAATAACGCTACGCCAATTGCCAGTGGTATAGGCGTGGTGTTCAATAAAAGAATTCCACCCAAAATTACCCATTGCATATATTGCGAGGAAATGCTCAAAAATGGTACCATTTGTGAGCGAAATGTAAGCCATTTATACGAAGTGGCATGTTGTACTGCGTGCCCACATTCGTGGGAAGCTACCGCGGCAGCCGCTACACTTCTACCATAGTAAACGTCCTGGCTCAGGTTAACTGTTTTGTCCTGCGGGTTATAGTGGTCCGTAAGCCTTCCTTCAACGGATAGTACACGTACGTCATATATACCACTCTCGCGAAGCATGGTTTCAGCAATTTCCTTGCCACTCATGCCATTGCTCAGACCTACCTGAGAGTATTCTTCAAATTTCTTTTTTAAGCGCCATTGCACGTAAAAACTTACGATCATGACGAGTATACCAATTAAATATGCACCACCCATAGTGAGTTACTTTTAAGTTTTGTTAAATGTTAATTAGGACTGATAAAGTAGGTTATGAAACATAACGTGGAATTTACCAATTATTGTTTTCCTGTCAATAGCCTTGCTTAATTTTTTCAATTAATGCTGTGGTGGAATATCCTTTCACCAGCGCTATTGTTTTTACTTCACCTCCCTTACTAAGTACAAAATCTGCACCAGCGATGGTTTCTACTGTATAATCGTCACCTTTTACCAAAATGTCAGGTTTTACGGCCTCAATAAGCTCGGAAGGGGTGGGTTCATCGAACAAAATGACAGCATCTACGAATGAAAGTGCTGCCATTAGTCTTCCTCTGGCATATTCGTTCACCACCGGTCGTAACGGTCCTTTAAGCCGACTCACGGAAGCATCGGTATTGAGTCCAAGAATTAAACGGTCGCCCAAAGCCCGGGCTTTTTCAAGATAATCGATATGTCCCAAATGAACAATGTCGAAGCAACCATTGGTGAATACCACTTTTTGCCCGGCACGTTGCCAATCAGCTACCTGTTCAACGGCTTCTTCCAATCTTAAAATTTTACCTTCGGTATGGTTCATAAGGTTGTCATTTTGGGGTTTAAGGAAATGAAATCTAGACAATCAGGTTAGTTTTCTGTCGATACCTCAGCTGTTTCTAATGTTCTGTCTTTTTTGACCATTACAATTAGAAATGCCAATGCGCCTATTGCGAGCATAAATATCATTTGTGCTCCATGTATAAATGTGGCAAGTGTAATACCGTCATTGTACGTCAGTCCGTATAGTATCATAACACTTCCCACGAGCATGTGGTAAGCGCCTAGTCCGCCTTGTACGGGTGCAGCCATCCCAATGGATCCCACCACCAGTAATGTTAAACCTGCCAGTAATCCAAGGTTAGATGTTTCAGGAATACAGAAAAACAAGACATACGACACCAGGTAATAAAACACCCATATGGCGATAGTACTGCAAATGAATAAACCCGGGCTATTTAGTTTCCGAACACTTAGCAAGCCTTCCAGCATTCCCTGTGCAAACTGAACTACTTTTTGAACCAAAGCATTCTGCATCAATTTTTCCTGAAGAGATTTATTGGTGAATATATAGATACCCACACCAGCCACCAATACTAAACCTCCTAAAAGGATGATCAGCAGGATGGGCATGCCATTCCCTCCCGCCTCAGTCGCTCCAATTTTACTTTGAAAGAAATCCATGAAGAACTTACTGAGTCGGTCAAATTCTAGAATGAAATTGACTCCAATGAGCACGAGAAGAATGATGACATCAAAAATGCGCTCAGCTACAACCGTACCAAAGCTTAAATTGACGGGTACTCGTTCCAGCTTATACAAAGTGCCACAACGTGTTACTTCACCCATTCGAGGTACAATGTAATTTGCAAAATAGCCGGTTAAGACGGCAATTGAGCTATTGAAGAGGCCAGGTTTATAACCAAGTGGCTCCATGAGCATGTTCCAGCGCCAGGCTCTGGAAATATGAGCCATGAGCAATAAAACACAAGAAACGGCAATCCAGCTCCAATCGGAACGTGCAAAGCGATCGAGCATTTCGGTAAGATTGATATCCTTGAAGGCATACCAGATCAACCCACCGGCGAATCCCAGGGAAATTAAATAACGCAGTGCACTTTTCATTGAGCTCTAATGAGTTTGTTTAAACGCGGAAGGAACGGTAAATTAACCTACCAGTTTATTGTTATGATCAGGAAAAACAACCAATGGTTTAAATGTGGAGGCTTCTTCCTGAGACATACTGCCATACGCAATAATAATAATGATATCACCAATTTGTACTCTTCTGGCAGCAGCTCCATTGAGGCAAATCATTCCTGAACCACGTTCTCCTTTAATGACGTAGGTTACAAAGCGTTCGCCATTGTTATTATTGACGATGTGTACTTGCTCATTTTCTATGAGGCCCGAAGCATCCATCAGATCTTCATCGATGGTGATACTTCCAACATAATTCAATTCCGCCTGAGTCACCTTTACACGGTGAATCTTCGATTTCATGAGTGTTATTTGCATTACTCAGTATTGTGAGTGAATAATTATAGTCTGGCAATAATCGTGCAAAGTTACAGGATTATTACCGAGCCTTCAAAACAAGGATGTGATGGAAGGAGTTCGGGTTAAGTAAATATAGGCGGGTATTCAAAACATATATAATGGGAGGTTTCTATTGTTTTTATATCGATAAATGCATGTAAATGGAGTACTTCAGTAACCATTCGTTTAAATTATTGAACGAATAGATGAAATCAATGTGGGCATTGTTATATTTATGCCTGAGTTAATACAATGATGTCATTCGTGGTATCAATTGGTTTAACTTTTCATTACTAACCTTTATTATAATCCAATAACCAATGAGTACAGAGAATAAACTAAAAGATGTCAGTCGTCGGGATTTTCTTCAAAAGACTACGGCAGCAGCAATTGGAAGTTTTTTTATCGTTCCGCGCCATGTCTTAGGCAAAGGCTTTCGTGCACCCAGTGATAAACTAAACATTGCAGGTATCGGTATTGGAAGCAAAGGGTTCTCTGATATAAGTAATGCCTCTAACAATGGTGCCGAAAATGTGGTGGCTTTGTGTGATGTAGATTGGAAGTTAGGACAAAGAGCATTTGATAAATTCCCGAATGCTAAGAAGTACAAAGATTTTCGCAAGATGTTCGACGAGATGAGTAAGGACATTGACGCGGTTACCATTTCGACTCCTGACCACACCCATGCCGTTATTGCAATGGCAGCCATGGCAAGAGGCAAGCACGTATATGTTCAAAAACCATTAACTCACAATATCCACGAAGCACGTGTACTAACCGAGGCAGCTCGTAAATATAAATTGGTCTCTCAAATGGGGAACCAGGGTGCATCCAACCCAGGTCAGCAACAAATGGTTGAATGGTTTAAAAAGGGTGTTATCGGTACTGTTAAAGAAGTGGATGTATGGACCAACCGCCCGATTTGGCCACAAGGGATTCCGGTACCTACCGATAAACCAGAAGTACCTAGTACATTGGATTGGGATTTGTATGTAGGCCCTGCCGAATGGGTTGATTATACCCCAGCATACCATCCGTTCAAATGGCATGGTTGGTGGAATTTTGGTACAGGTGCATTGGGAGATATGGGATGCCACCTGATCGATTCGCCTTTCCGAGTACTTGGTTTGGGTTATCCAACGGAGGTGGAATGTAGTGTAGGTGCAGTTTTCTTAAAAGACTGGACACCAGAATACATTCCTGAGGGCTGCCCTCCATCATCGCGTGTTCAAATTAAATTCCCTGCAACCAAAGCCAATAAGTCTCCATTGACGATGACTTGGCATGACGGAGGTATGCGTCCTTTCCATCCAGATCTGGTTCCTGCTAACGACCCAATGGGTGAGCCAGATAGCAGCAATGGAGCTATGATGATCGGTGATAAAGGGGTTATGATGTGCGCAACTTATGGTAAAGATCCAAAAGTTTATCTAAAAAGCGGAGAGAAGCTTACCATGCCAAAAGGTGCCTTTGAAACGAAATATACTTCATTGCCAGAGTGGGGGCATCATGTAGCTTGGACCGATGCTTGTAAAGCAGGTTTCAACAGTAAAGAACATAAAGCCCTGAGTTCATCATTTGATTATTCAGGACCTCTTACGGAGACAGTAATCATGGGTAACCTTGCGATTCGTAGTTATAACCTACGCACAGCAACTGCGGATGGTAAAGGATTTAACTATCCTGGCCGCAAGCGCTTGTTATGGGATGGAAATGCTATGAAGATCACAAACTTCGACGAGGCTAATCAGTTTGTTTCTCGCAAGTATAGAGAAGGCTGGAAATTGTCATAAAAAAGTAAGGCGCAGGTGTTTTGTTTACATCTGCGCCTTACTTTTTAAAATATGATGTTATCGATAAGTCTTACAGGACCTAGAAAAGCAGCAACGCAAATGGTATTACTGCCACGGTCTTGCAGGCTGGTTATCGGCAAAAGCGTATTTAGGTTGGTAATTTCGAAATAATCCAGCGTGAATTCAGGAATTTTAGAAAAGGCCAGCGCAGCTTCTTCTTTCACCTCATTCATGTGACGTCCATTCAATATTTTTTCTTTGGCTTCTGTTAATATACGAAATATATTAGGAGCAATCGCGATCTCTGTATCATTAAGGCGTTGATTACGCGAAGACATCGCCAAGCCACTGGCATCTCTAACCGTAGGGCAAATCACCAGTTCCAACTGGAAGGAAAGATCAGTCACTAATCTTTTAATCACCGAAACCTGCTGTATATCCTTTTGACCGAAATAAGCACGGTCTGGCTGTACGATATTAAACAGCTTCGAAACAACAATGCCTACACCATTAAAATGGCCCGGACGTGAAGCGCCTTCCATAACGGTTTCCAGCGATCCAAAATCAAACGTAAGCAGAGGCGGCTCGGGATACATTTCCTCCGAAGATGGCGCAAAAACCGCGGAGCAATTCACGGTTTGTAGGAGTGCACAATCGGCATCTAAAGTTCTTGGGTATTTGGCAAGATCCTCCGGGTTGTTGAACTGGGTAGGATTTACAAAAATACTGCAAACAGAAATATCATTTTCGGCGTTAGCCTGATTCAGGAGCGAAAGGTGTCCTTGATGTAAAGCGCCCATGGTGGGTACAAGGCCAATCGATTTTCCAAGAGTTCGTTGTTGTTTTAAAAAAGTGCGAAGACTCGCAATTGAAGTAAATACTTCCATGTATTGAAGACTAATTAGAGTGGCGTGATCCTAAGCAATTTAAGATCTATGCATATAAAGTATATCAAAATAAGCGTGGGAGAGAGGATTCCAAAAGATTTGGCATAGGCACGCCCAAACTGTTCGCAATATTACAATTTGTTTGGAATATCTTTTGATTTTGCGATTTTTTTTGTATAATTTTGCAAAACTTTTTTTCACAAACAGCTAAATATCTATGGAGAAACTACGAATTTTATATGTAGCCAGTGAAATAAACCCCTTCCTTCAGACCACTGACGTTGCCGATTACGTAAGAAAACTTCCTCAGGCGATGCAGGAGCGTGGAGCAGAGATAAGAATTCTGGTACCTCGTTTTGGTTTGATTAACGAACGTAAAAACAGGCTTCATGAAGTAGTTCGACTGTCAGGAATAAATATTACCGTAGGAGACGAAGAAAAACCTCTTATCATTAAAGTGGCTTCGATTCCTAATGCAAAGCTGCAAGTCTATTTTATAGATAATGATGATTATTTTCACCGTAAGTCTGTTTTTGTTGATAAGGAAAACAACTTCTATGATGACAATGACGAGCGCGCTATTTTCTTCTGCAAAGGTGTTTTAGAAACGGTTAAAAAATTAGGTTGGGCACCGGATGTTGTGCATTGCAACGATTGGATGACTGCGTTGATTCCATTGTATCTTAAAACGACTTATAGGAATGATCCTATGTTTAAGGATACAAAAAGCGTATTTACTGTTCATAACAATGCTTTTGATTTCAAATTCGATGCGGATTTGCAAAGTAAGGCCAAAGCGATGGACGTAAGCGATGAGGCATTGGCTCACTTACATTCTGCTGATTTTGAAGGTTTTGTGAAAATAGGTTGTGCTTATGCCGATGCCGTTATCAAAGCGGATGAGCATTGCAGCGATAGCTTGAACCAAATTTTCAATGAGGCTCCTAAACGGGTAGAGCTGGACGAGCAGGATGAGAAATTTTCGGAGTCTTATTACAATCTGTATACAGATTTGATGAGTTAGGAAATTATGACTTTTTTGAGAAGGCGACTTTCGAGTCGCCTTTTTTTGTGCCTAATGTTTCAAAAATCGTCGAATTCTGGAATACGCCGTATACGCTTGAAAAAAATATACTGGTTTAATAGACTATTTTTTATTCTATGTCCTTGTTATACAGTGTTAATTGATATTATTTTGTCCGCTTTTATGAAGATACACACCATTAAAACTTAGGAAATTATGTGCGGAATAGTTGCTTATGTGGGAGAGAAAGATGCGTATTCATTAATTTTAAAGGGACTTAAACGTCTGGAATATCGAGGGTATGATAGTTCAGGAATTGCATTGCTTGAAGATGGAGAATTGAATGTTTATAAGAAACGGGGTAAAGTTGCTGATTTGGAAAGTCAACATGCAGGCAAAGCGTTGAAATCGACTATAGGTATTGGTCATACCCGTTGGGCAACCCATGGGGAACCCAATGATGTGAATGCACACCCTCATTATTCCAACAACAGGAAGCTTGCCATTATACACAATGGTATCATAGAAAACTATGCGTCGATCAAGCAAAACCTGATCAAGAAAGGTCATGTTTTCCAAAGTGAAACGGATACAGAAGTACTTATCCATTTTATTGAGGATATTCAACATGAAGCAGGTAATTCGTTGGAAGATGCCGTTAAACTGGCACTGCGAGAGGTAGTAGGGGCATATGCCATCGTGGTTATGTCTGTGGATCACCCCGGACAGCTGATTGCCGCACGGAAAGGAAGTCCGCTGGTGATTGGTATCGGTGAAAATGAATTCTTTTTTGCTTCCGATGCTACCCCCATTATTGAATATACTAAGGATGTGGTATACCTGGATGACTATGAAGTTGCACTTGTTCGTGATGGAAAGCTGACTATTCAGAATTTGGACAACACAGAAACCATTCCCTACATACAAACCTTGGAAATGGAATTGGAAACGATCGAAAAAGGAGGATACGACCATTTCATGATCAAGGAGATTTTTGAACAACCGCGTTCCATTGCAGATAGTATGCGTGGCCGACTCAATGCCAGTGAAGGCCATTTGCAACTGGGTGGGTTAAGTGGTTACATGGATGACCTTGTGAAGGCTGAAAGAATTGTGATTGTAGGTTGTGGAACTTCTTGGCATGCAGGCTTGGTAGCCGAATATCTTTTTGAGGAATTGGCCCGGGTAAACGTTGAGGTGGAGTATGCATCGGAGTTCAGGTATAGAAATCCGGTGATCACTGAGAAGGACGTCGTGATCGCCATTTCACAATCCGGTGAAACAGCGGACACACTTGCCGCCATAGAGTTGGCGAAGTCTAAAGGTGCAACAATCTTTGGCATTTGTAATGTGGTGGGCTCTTCTATAGCGCGCGCATCGCATGCAGGTGCATATACACACGCTGGGCCAGAAATAGGCGTAGCCAGTACCAAGGCATTTACGGCCCAGGTTACTGTGCTTACGCTGATGGCCATAGCCGTAGCGAAGAAGAAGGGAACGATTTCGGATGAAACGTATCGTCATTTGCTATATGAGATGGAGAATATTCCTGCCTTGGTAGAAAAGGTTTTTGAGAACGCTACCAAGATTAAAGAGATTGCTTATATTTACAAAGATTCAAACAACTGTTTATACCTTGGACGTGGTTTCAACTATCCGGTTGCTTTGGAAGGCGCATTAAAATTAAAAGAAATTTCTTATATACATGCTGAAGGGTATCCTGCCGCAGAAATGAAACATGGTCCCATCGCTCTGATTGACGAAGATATGCCAGTTGTTTTTCTGGCTACAAAGGACAGTTCATACGAGAAAATCGTTTCCAATATACAGGAAGTTAAAGCTCGGAAGGGTAGGGTAATTGCCATCGTTACCGAAGGAGATACATTAATTCCCTCTATGGTGGACTTTGTTATTGAAGTTCCGGAGGCATTGGAAATTTTAACCCCGCTATTGTCCGTGATTCCTTTGCAATTGTTATCCTATTATGTAGCAGTCATGCGGGGAAGGAACGTAGACCAGCCAAGAAATCTGGCCAAATCGGTCACTGTGGAATAGGCCTTTTGCAATTTACTTTTAACGGAGCTGCTACGTGTATGCTCCGTTTTTTTATGATTCAGGAATTGGAAATAAATTTACTTGTATTTCGTTAGCTTTGCACACTGATCAGTCTTTGTGTAACATGATGTCTACCAGATATATTCTATTCCTAAAAAACTTTTTTCCTGTTGTTGTCATGTTATTGTTGCTATCCTGCGGTCAGCAGGAGCAGCACTATGCACCCAAACCAAAGGGGTACAATCGGATAGATTTACCCGCACATAGCTATCAATCATTGACTGAAAAACATCCCTATACGTTTGCCTATTCTAAATGGGCTCAGATTCTTCCAGATACTTTTGCGACAGCGCAAAAGGATTGGATATTTATTCATTACCCTAAGCTTGAAGCCAACATCCAACTCACTTATAAGCCCCTTGCCAACGATCAGGGCAAGTTGAGGGAATATATCAATGATGCTTATAAGTTGGCTGGTAAACACCAAATCAGAGCATCTTCCATACAGGAGCAACGTGTTGTTACCCGTACTGGACGTACCGTAATGATTTTTAAAATTGAAGGTGATGTTCCTAGTCCATACCAGTTTTTTACCACAGATAGTTCTCGCCATTTTTTACGGGGAGCAATATATTTTCCAGTCGCTACTAAAAATGATTCACTGGCACCTGTGATCGATTATCTTCAGAAAGATATGGTTCAATTGGTAAATACGCTGGAGTGGAAGTAAAATACAATGGCCTCTATTGTAGCACAATCAGTAAGCATGTATCTTTGATTATCGTACCCCTTAAACCTTCTTGAAGATGCCGAGAAAGCAACCCAAAAATCAGTTATCGCTTGATTATTCTGTTGGAGGAAACCGAATTATTCTTCATTTGGGGCAAATCGAGAACATGCGGGTTGCGGATTCGTTATTCGAAAGGTTGATAAAGGGAGAGTGGGTAATTGAGCCAGCCGGAGAAATTGCTGACATCTCTTATGCACAAGATATTGTACATCAATTAGGCCATAAATTGCCGTATCCCGAAGGTATAAAGATTGCTCAACTGCATGATGTTGATATATCATTTAAAGGATTCTCAGCCATTTACCACCAGAAAGGCTGGGTTTTCGTGAATGCTAAAACCGATATCAATGAACGGAATTATCAAATCCATTTATTGACCGTTTCGTTGGGCTTAAATAGTGCATATCCATCCAAAACATCTCTTGCCCGCCGCTCAGAGCAACTTGTGTTTGATGCTTTGATGCCCTATGCTGAGGTTGAAAGTTTTTTTAGAAGAGATATATCCACCATCCCGGGTTTCTTGGCTTATGATATTGCCAATTTTTTTAAGGTACCCTTTCATATGGTCTTGAAAAGGGCGCTGAACCTACAAATCGTTAGCGATGAGCAGTATCGTAACTTCATGACCGTGCAACCAAGATCGTCTGCCAAACCTAGGGAACTATATGTTTCACAAGATGGTAGTATGGACGACCTGGAAGCGCAGTTGTTCGGTGATAATTTTGAATAATTTATTGAACACCCATATTGCTTAGGTCAGGAAGAGGACTTACCGATGTCCAGCCACCGTCCACCACGAGACTTTGGCCTGTTATATGCCCTGAATGTGGCGATAATAAAAACAAAGCTGCGTTGGCAATGTCTTCACATATAGCCGGGCGTCCCATTGGTGTAATTGCCGACCATGTTTTTGGGTAAGTAGGGTCCTCCGCCAATGTTCGCTCCGTCAATGTGGCCCCAGGTGCAACCGTGTTGATGGTGATGCCAAATGGAGACAATTCCAAAACTAAATTCTTGGCTAGCATTTCTAATCCAGCCTTACTCATCGCATAAGCTGCCAAAAACTGGTGCGCCTGATGTCCAACAACAGATGACATCAGAAGAATTCTTCCCCCTCCCTTTTGATCGCGCATTTGACGTGCGGCCGCTTGGGTGAGTAGGAAAGATCCCACCAAATTCACATCAAGGACTTTTTTAAGACGATCAATCGGATATTCGAAGAAATCACCAAATAAAGTAATGCCTGCATTAGCAACGGTAATGGTCAATTTTCCATAGCATTTAACAGCTTCCTCCACCATTCCTTCGATTATTTCGGGATCGGATACGTCACCTGCAAATGCCACACATTCGCCTCCTTGATTGCGTATATCACTGGCAGCTTGGGCCGCCAAGTCTTTATCTGCATCATTCAGGATTACCCCTGCACCCTGCAAGGAAAGTTGGCGGGCAATTTCAAAGCCAATACCTTGTCCGGCACCGGTTACAATAGCTACCTGATTCGTAAATAATGAGGAATTCATTTCAATGATGTGTTATAACAACGGTATAGACCTTTAGGAAATGATATGGCTTATAGGATCTAAAACTATAAGCCATATCAGATCATTAAAATTAGTGAGAATCGCGGGTTACTTTATCGCCAGATCCCCCTTTAAGGAAATCCAGATCGGCACCTTCATGTGCCTGCATCACATGGTTGATATGCAACTTTACATAGCCGCGATTATAACCCAAATCGAGGGGTTTCCAAAGTGCTTTGCGTTTTTCAAGCTCCTCGTCAGATACTTCGAGATTTAGTTTTCTATTTTCAACATCCAATTCAATAATGTCTCCATCCTGAACAAGTGCGAGTGCTCCCCCAACAGCTGCTTCCGGAGAGACGTGTAAAACAACGGTGCCAAAACCAGTACCACTCATACGGCCATCCGAAATCCGGACCATATCAATAACGCCTTTGGCCAGCAGTTTTTTGGGCAATCCCATGTTACCTACTTCTGGCATTCCGGGATATCCTTTTGGGCCAACGTTTTTAAGAACCAATATACTATTTTCATCTACGTCCAGATCTGGATCGTCCAGACGAGCTTTATAGTCATCTATATCTTCAAAAACGACCGCTTTGCCCCGGTGTTGCATGAGCTCAGGCTTTAAGGAAGCGGAAGGTTTGATAACCGCTCCATTTACACATAAATTTCCGCGCACTACCGCCAGCCCGGTGAGGTTTTTTACAGGCTCCGCA
>CALGRQ010000005.1 GCA_937880795.1 uncultured Dyadobacter sp.
TATACTTGGCAATAATGGGGTAAGCCGAATGCACGACATCCATGGTATCCACAAAAAACTGCTGTACCCGCTGAATGTCTCCCTCTTTCTCTACGTTGTTGTAATTGTTGCAAATCCATACCACCAATTCAGGATAAATATTCCCCTGAATACAGGACAAACCAGCAGCACCTGCGCGAAGTGAAGAAACAGCGTTCACCATGTACGCATCGTATAATCCAAATCTGTAGTTTTTGCCAACTGCTAGTCGTCTGCCTACTTCCGCTGCATCCAGACAAGTATCCTTGTGGTATACAATACGGCCACTTTTCAGCAGCTCAGCCAATACATCGCTGTTTATCAGCCTTTTGTACGGAACCGGACATTCATAAAACCCAAGTGGCACATCATCTGTAAGGGCGATTAACTCCTTGGCTCGTGCTAAAAATACTTCTTCCGACTCGTCCTCTCCTGCTAAAAGTCCAGAAATCACAATCACCGCTTCAATACCGGTATTGTATATACGCTTCACAAACGCCGCCTGCTCTGCAATAGGTCCGCCAAATGTTCCGGTTGCTACAACAGGAACACGGCCTGCTACCTCATCTACAACCGTTTGAGTAACCCGAAGACGCTCTTCCTCGCTCAGTTCAAACATTTCACTAGACAAACAGTTGGCAAATAACCCCGTTGCGCCTGCATCTATATAGAACGATGTCAACAGTTTAAGTCCTTCGTAATCTACTTCTCCATTGTCCAGAAATGGGGTAAGCATCACCGGGATAAAACCCTGAGGAAGTGTATTGGACTTAGCTTCGCTATTCATATTTTTTATATTAATGTGTTGGTGTCAATTCAGATTCCAGAATTTCGAGACGACGGTATTTTTTGACATGGCAATACGCTCCCAGGCTCAGTTCGCAAACAGAGTGTTAGCGGTATGCAACCGTAGCCAACAAAATTTATTTCAATATCCGCAAGTTTATTTCCATAGGCTTTATCAGTTACCTCATCAAAATCCCTTTATAATACCTTCCAGTTCTCCGCTCAACAACGGGCCATTTTTAGTGCTCTAATACCACCTCTGGTTCAGGTGTGCCTTTTTTCCTAAGTCGGGTGAGCAACACTCCCACTAGAAAAATGGTAAGTGTACCTACAACCATGATCATATTCTGGTGAAGCGGGTTGCGCAAATACTCATATTCTGCCGGAAGCTTAGTGGAGAAAGTCATCCAGACAATCACCAGGATACCAATCAGCGTCGCTACCAATGCTTCAGTATTTTTTGTATTTCTTGATATAATACCGAGCAAGAATAACCCCAGCATCCCCCCTGCAAAAATGCCAGACAACATCCACCACACATCCAACACACTTTTCACGCCGATCATGGCTATACCTGTAACCATACCCAGCAACCCAAAACCGGTTGTGGCGATATAGAGGAGTTTCATGGACTGTGCCGCACTCAGATCCTTCTTAAAATATCGCTGATATATATCTACAGAAAATACCGTTGCCGAAGCGTTCATCCCAGAACTAATCGTGCTCATAGCAGCCGACATTATAGCCGCTACAATAAGGCCCAGCAAGCCCGTAGGTACTTTATTTACCATGAAATGAGGCATCACCTTATCCCCATATTCCGCAGGTGTGAGCGTCAAAGCAAGTTTATGGATTGCATCGGCAGATCCACCTGGCAAGAGCTCTGTGGCAGCTTGCATACGCACCGCTTGCAACAATTCAGGGCTATTCTGATAGTAGGCATATAGACTCGACCCGAGAACAAAAAACACCAGGGACACCGGTAAATAAAGATATACGCACAGCCATACGGAACTTGCGGCCTCCTTCACCGAGGACGTGGTATGATAACGTTGTACATAATTCTGATCCATTCCGAAGTTGTTCAGGTTCATAAAGAAGCCGTACAACAGCACCACCCACAACGAGGAGGTTACAAAGTCTGGCGCAAAACTTCCCAAACTAAACTTATGATCGGCCTTACCTACCTCAATAATGCGCCCTACACCGCCATCCATACCTTCTACAACCAGATACAGGATCACCAAAGCACCAATCGTCTTGATCACCCCCTGTACAACCTCCGTCCAGATTACGGCTTCCATCCCTCCCAAAACAGTATAAAAAACGATACAAACACCCACCACAACCATAATTGTTGACATATCATATCCGGTGAGGGCCTGTAAACTGAGCGCTATACCAAAAAATATAGACCCCATTCTCGCCAACTGCGTCAGTAAAAAGCATACAACCGCATAAGTTCGCGCCCAGGGACCAAAACGATGTTCCAAATGAGTATAGGCCGAAACCGTCCCTGTATTACGGTAAAATGGTATAAAAAACTTGGTAGCTACCCAGGCAGCTAACGGCATAGACAAACTAAAAACGAATGAATTCCAGTTACTGCCATATGCCTTCCCGGGTACGCCCAGAAATGTATTGCTGCTTAAAAATGTAGCATATATAGAAATACCAATGGCCCAGCCGGGAATCTTCCCCGATGCCTTTGTAAACTGTTCTGACGTCGTGTTTTTGCGGGAAAAATAGATACCTACCCCTACCATCGCAACCAGGTACGCAATAACAACAGCAAGATCTATAACAGGTAAGGATTTCATTCTACTTTTTTATTAAGTATAACTTAATTGCAAATAAACAGGATAAATAATACAATTATTTATGGTTTCATTCCCGATTATTGTACGATATTAGCATGGAGGCAAAATTCTCATCGCTATACTTCCTTCTTGTCTTTAAAAAAGTATCCTAACCCTACCGTTGAGATAATGATAAGTGCAATAATGACAACCTTGGTCCAAAGGCCTTCGTTGGGATGTTCTAATAAATAGCCAATATTCTGAGATTCCTTTCCGGCCCAAACGGCAAGAATGGTACGCGGTATCATGCCCAAAGTACCTCCAAACAATACCTGTCTAAACCGAGCTCCGGCCATCGCAAAAAATAAATTAGTAACTGCAAACGGCAATACAGGCGACAATTTAGTGAAGAATATAAGCCTGAGTTCGTTCTCATAAAACTTGGATAGAAGCTGCGAAACCTTTGGATAGATCTGAATCAAATGATGTCTGACTACTTCTGGCTGTAAAAAACGAGATAATCCGTAAACGATGGCGATAGCGCCTACATTTAACCCAAACAACATGGGAATGGCTAACCACCCCAGAAAGTATCCAAATACCAGGGCCAGAAATGTGGGCGGTGTAAGCGCTATGGCCGAAGCAACGGTAAGCACGAGCGTAACCCAAATCCAATTCTCCAACGGCCAGGCGCGTAACATAGGTTCATGTGCAATGGCCCAGGCAGTAGCCAAAGAAGTGGTGACCATGGGAACAACCGTAAGCAATACACTGATGATAACAGGAAGGGATAATTTTTTGGCGTTAATTTTATCAGACTGCATTTAAAAATCGATTCATGTAAGAGTTCAACGCCAGGAATAGTCAAAAGGTTTTATCACATTATATTTGTCTATAAGCACATCACATTGAGAGCAAACTGCTAAAATATGAAATTCGGAACCAAAGCCATACATGCAGGTGTAGAGCCAGACCCTACCACCGGGGCCATTATGACGCCAATTTATCAAACTTCTACCTACGTACAAGAAAGTCCGGGCAAGCACAAAGGGTATGAATATTCCCGTACACACAACCCAACCCGCACGGCCCTCCAGAATGCCCTGGCGGCTCTGGAGAATGGTAAACATGGTATATGCTATGCTTCCGGCCTCGCAGCCACAGATGCAGTGCTTAAACTTTTCCGACCAGGAGATGAGATTATAGCGACCAATGACATCTATGGGGGCACCTACCGAATCATGAAACGGATTTTCGAGCCCCTCGGCTTGGTTTTCCACTTTGTGGACATGAGCGATGTGGATAACATCAAGAAAGTATGCACCGCCAACACCAAGCTAGTATGGATTGAAACGCCTACGAACCCTTTGCTTCGAATCATTGATATAAAAGCTATAACAGACTTATGTAGGAAAAAAGGTATTTATAGCGCAGTAGATAACACCTTTGCATCACCCTATCTGCAAAATCCGCTGGATATGGGCACCGACATCGTTATGCACTCCGTTACCAAGTACTTGGGGGGGCACTCCGATACGGTAATGGGTGCCTTGATCGTCAATGATGATGCCCTCGCCAAGCAACTCGCTTTTATTCAGAATGCAACCGGTGCTGTACCGGGTCCACAGGACTGCTTTTTGGTATTGAGAGGAATTAAAACCTTACATATACGCATGCAGCGCCATTGTGAAAACGCCATGCTTGTAGCCCAATGGCTTTCGTGTCACCCCAAAGTTGCCAATGTATACTATCCCGGCCTCTCATCGCATCCGGGACACACCCTGGCAAAACAGCAAATGCGTGGCTTTGGAGGAATGCTTTCATTTGAATTGAAAGGCGACATTTATGGTGAAGCCGTGGCTGTGATGGAAAATTTAAAGGTATTTTCATTAGGGGAGTCACTGGGAGGTGTTGAGTCGTTATGCACACATCCAGCCAGCATGACACACGCCAGTATACCCAAAGAAGAACGCGAAAAAGTAGGATTAAAAGATACGCTGATCAGGCTCAGTGTTGGAATCGAAGATGTAGAAGATCTGATCGCAGATTTGGCTCAGGCCATCGGCTAATGTGTCCCCGATTTTGTTGCAATCGCAAACCAAAACCGTTACTTTTGACCCTGCATTTTAAGAAACTAAAAATAAAATTTTTGATATGGAATTAACAGGAACAGTCATTGCATTGCTACCAGAAGTAACAGGCCAAGGCAAAAACGGAACGTGGCGGAAGCAGGAATTCATACTTGAAATTCCGTCTCAGTATCCGAAAAAAGTATGTATCGCGCTTTGGGGAGACAAGATAGACCAAGCTGGTTTGCAAGTTAATGACGCTGTAACTGCTTCAATTGATATTGAGAGCCGTGAGTATAACTCTCGCTGGTATACAGAGGTAAAAGCTTGGAAAGTAGACAAAGCCGGTAATGGTGGTGGTGCCTCTGCTCCTTCGAATCAAGGTGTAGCTGCGTTTCCTCCGGTAACCACTTTCAGCGAAGATTCTTCCGACGATCTTCCTTTCTAATCAATCAATAAAACCTGTTTTTAACCCGAAGTAATTCACCAACATATATGAATCAACTGATTCTTGTTTTTATAGGTGGAGGACTGGGCAGCCTGGCCCGATTCGGCGTTTCAAAAGCTTTGGTAAAATGGTCGTCAGTATTCCCCTTTGGCACACTGACGGCCAATATATTAGCCTGCCTCATCATGGGATTTTTCGCGGGCTGGACACTCTCAAAACCCGCCGATACCATTCATTCATTAAGAGCTTTTATTGCCGTTGGCTTCTGTGGTGGATTCAGCACTTTTTCCACATTCAGCAACGAAACAATTCAACTGCTACAACACAACCGATTTGTCGATGCCGCATTAAACATCGTGCTAAGCCTTGTACTTTGCTTCGGAGCAACCTTGGCGGGTATGTGGCTGGGGAAATAATCCTGTTAATTAGACTGATACGCCATGGACATCGTAAACTGATCGATCATTTCGTGCGGATGTACCTCTAAAATTCTTGCCAAAACCATAACAACAAGCGTGTTTGAAGCAATTTTGCGCGGAATCCCGGCGAAAGCAGCAAACAGATCGACCGTCACCGATTCTTTCTCGTCCAGCAGTTTCATTAGTTTTTCCTCCTTCTCTCCATACTGAAACCTTATATCCCGATCCATCCTTCCGCGACGCATAATTTCCTTCATTTCACGGCTGGCTTGTATCGACTTATCTTCTACCCGAACATATGCTTGTCGAACTCCAGTTTCATCCACCACATAATGCGGCTTATCCACACTTCTCGGTATGGTTAATACCAATACATCCCGATCCTGAGAGATCGAAATTTTTTCATGTTTATATGTAATTGGGGGATATATGTATTTATCAATGGCTCTGGACAATATGAATTCATCCTCATCAGCATCTTTGAGCCCCTTGATACTTTTGTCGTCACCAACACCAACAAACAACTTTCCTCCACCCGTATTGGCAAAAGCGACAATTTCGCGAACAATCTTTTCAGGGTGGTTGGTTTTCAGTTTGAATTCCAAATGTTCCCCTTCTCCCTTTTTTACCAACTCTTTCAGTAATCGAAGTTCCATCAGTTTAGAAAGGTTAGTGAGCTAACTAAGACAAACAGATATAGCTACTTTTTGAATTAAAGAACGTAACAATTTACAATTTCTGATAGAGATAAAAAATCAAGCAACCCACATTAAAGCAAAAAAAACGGCACCTCTCAGCGCCGTCTCCTTATTTAATATTCATCTTCGTTGAAAAAGAAGTCATCTTTTGTCGGATAATCCGGCCAAATTTCCTCAATGCTTTCATAAGGCTGACCATCATCTTCTAATTCCTGAAGGTTTTCAACCACCTCCAACGGTGCTCCTGTTCTGATTGCAAAATCAATCAACTCATCTTTGGTCGCAGGCCAGGGAGCATCTTCAAGATATGACGCAAGTTCGAGAGTCCAGTACATAGTATTTTCGCCTATTAAATAGTTACTAACAATTTTTGCAAAAGTAGAAAATTCTGCATCTTTTAATAGCTTAAAGCGAAAAAAAACAAAAATAATTGTTTTTTGATAGAATTTATTTTCATTTAAATTCTATACACCTGAATACCAACATTTTAATTTAGTAAAATTATTACAACACTGGTACATCCCGCTCCTGACAACAGCCCCATAAACGGCCCATTTGTTCTTTATCCCTTTCTCCATTTTCGAAGACAGGTAGTTTTAAACAATACTGGTAATTACCATTCCATTTTGTAATTTCCGTCATCATTAAGCTTACAAAAAATATGACCATTGAAGTTTGTGCCTATTCCCTGGAATCTTGCATCAACGCCCAGGCGGGTGGCGCAGGAAGAATTGAACTTTGCGGGGGATTGGGTGAAGGAGGAACTACCCCAAGCGCAGGATTAATTGAGCTTGTTCGCGAGTATGTTCAAATTCCCCTATATGTAATGATTCGCCCCCGTGGAGGTGACTTTGTATACGATTTTTTTGAAGAGGAAATCATGCGGAAAGACATTCGTTTGGCCAAGAAACTGGGGGCGGATGGCGTTGTTTTAGGTGTTTTGCATCCTGATGGTACCGTAAATGTGGAACGCACGAAAGAGTTCGTAGAACTTGCTCACCCTATGAAAGTAACTTTCCACCGCGCTTTTGACCTCACGCCCGATCCCCTGAAAGCCTTAGCCGCTGTAATTGAAACCGGTGCAGAAAGAATATTAACCTCAGGCCAAAAAGCGGCTGCACCAGAAGCCCTGGAGTTACTTTCCCAACTTTCTCAAAAAGCGAATGGTGCCATCGAAATTATGGCAGGAGCTGGCGTAAAACCTACCAATGCAGCCATTTTAAAGGAAGCTGGTGTACACGCCCTTCATTTCACGGCAAAAGCATTCCGCCCGGGCAGACAAAAATTTTTCCCGACGGGTATATCCATGGCCGGAGAAATTCCGGACGAACGTTCTGTGATGTATAGCGACCTGGCACTGGTAGAAGCCATGGTACAAACTGTTGCCGAGTAGTTTATAAACCACATCTCATCAACCCATACGATTAAATCCACCCCTCCTTATGAAGTTCATCAAAGCAATTTTAGCCCTCGTTGTGCTTGCAGGTTTAATGTATGGGCTCAATCGCCCTTTGGGGCCGGCACCTGCATTAGGTAACTTTTTAAGTCCGTTTACCGGGTTTTGGCAAAATGGAGAAAAGCAGGGTATCGATCAAAAACAGATTGTTTTAAAAGCTGACGGGTTGACGGATGAGGTGACCGTCCGGTTTGACGACACCGGGGTTCCTCACATATTCGCAAAAAACGATTACGATCTTTTTTACGCACAGGGGTACCTCACCGCCAAAGATCGGCTTTGGCAAATGGATTTACAAACCAGGGCAGCCTCCGGCAGGCTTTCTGAAATTTTAGGTACTGCCACGCTTGAAATGGACAAGAAAAATCGGGAACTGGGAATGGGATTTGGTGCCGAAGCGAATCTCAAACTGGCTATGAGCAACCAATCTTCCAAAACAGCTCTGGAAGGTTATTCAGCCGGGGTGAATGCATATATTGAGCAACTATCGCCCAGAGATTACCCCGTCGAATACAAGTTGCTCGGTTACCAGCCTGAACCTTGGAAGCCGATCAACACGATGTATATGTTGGAACAAATGACGCTCACACTGGCTGGAAGACCGCACGATCAAAACTTAACACACGTGTTGAAGAAATTTGGCAAAGAGGTCATTAGCCAGTTGTTCCCAGACTATCCCATGTTTCAGGAAAGTCCGATTATCCCTTCGGGCACACCGTGGGATTTTAAACGGTTACCTATACCCGTAGAAAATCCGCTCAAATCAATAGACACCGTTGCTATACAGCCCGCCTTCACTGCGCTTTACCCTCAGGAAGAAATAAAACCCGAAGGAATTGGCAGCAATAACTGGGCGATTGGGGCTGAAAAGTCCATCACAGGCTATCCTATTTTGGCCAATGACCCCCATTTGGAGCTCACACTTCCATCGATTTGGTATCAGGTGCAGCTGCATACGCCGGACATGAATGTATATGGCGTGTCGCTACCCGGTATCCCCAGTGTAATCATCGGTTTCAACCAGCATGTAGCCTGGGGTGTTACCAACGTAGATGCCGATGTTTTTGACTTTTATAAAATAAAATTTAAAGACTCATCAAGAGCCGAATATTGGCACAACAATCAGTGGAAAGCCACCCGAAGCAGGGAGGAAGTCATATACGTGAAAGGACAAAAGGAACCCTATAAGCAGCAAGTCGTTTATACCCATCACGGCCCGGTAACTGCAAAAGAGAATCCCGATAGCCCTGCACCCGATTTAGCAATCAAGTGGATCGGACATGAGCCGGGAAACAGCTTCCTTACTTTTTATGAACTTAACAAAGCCAGAAACTACGACGATTATCGTAAAGCACTCACCAAGTACGTAGGCCCCGCACAAAACTTTGTTTTTGCCGACAATGGCAAAAATATTGCATTGACGGTCAATGGTAAATTCCCCTTGAAATATAAGGATCAGGGCAAATTCGTTTTAGACGGAACAGATGCCTCCGACGACTGGAACGGATGGATACCGGCAGAGCAAAATCCATTTGTCAAAAATCCGCCACGCGGGTTTGTGAGCTCGGCCAATCAATCCTCAACCGACCCGACCTATCCGTACTATATCAACTGGATCTTTTCGCCTTCTGAACGAGGTGTACGCATCAATGAACGCCTAACGGCCATGAACAAAGCCAATGCGGATAGTTTGCGTAAACTCCAAAATGACAATTTCAGTGTTTTGGCAAGAAATATTTTGCCCAGACTTTTATCGGTATTAGGAGCTACTCCACTAAGTCCTGAACAAAAGGCAGCAGAAACGACCTTATCGGGCTGGAATTATCAGAACAGTCCTGAATCTATACCGGCCTCCATATTTGAAACTTGGATGCCACTCTTACAATCCGCCATCTGGGACGATGAATTCGGATCAGACCCTATACCCATGAAGTATCCTTCGCGCGATCGCACCATCTATTTAATCCTGAATCAACCTGATGAAAAATGGTTTGACAATGTTAAAACGGCGCAAAAGGAAACCATGCCGGATATTGTATTGGGGAGCTTTAAAGCTGCACTCGATACATTAAAAGCGCATCACGGTAGCATGAGCCCGGCATGGCAATGGACGAATGTAAAAGGCACAGAAATAAGACATTTAAGTAGAAGTTTAAAACCGTTTAATGCGCCTCTGCTCAAAACCGGTGGTGGGTCGGGGATTGTGAATGCCATTACGAAACGGAACGGACCGTCGTGGCGCATGGTTGTGGAACTAGGTCCAACACCCAAAGCTTATGGCATTTATCCGGGTGGCCAGTCGGGGAACCCCGGAAGTCCCTACTATTTAAATTTGATGGATAAATGGGAAAAAGGAGAATTGAATGAACTCGTCTTTTTATCATCGCCGGATCAGCAACATGCCCGTTTAACGTCACGTATAACCTTCCAAAAAAAATAACAGCTCCATGAACCTCTTGATCATTCTGCTCGTAACGGCAATTTTACAATATTTTGGCCCTTGGTGGACGGTCGCTCTGGCTCCGTTTTTGGTACTGCTGTGGCGTCCCACATCATCCTCTTTTCATGCTTTTCTAACTGGCTTTGCCGCTGTTGGAATCTTATGGTTTGGCTATGGGTTATATCAACACATCGGTAGCGACGGTGCGATGTCCAACCGCATTGCGCAGATTTTCTCATTACCAAATGGCCTATTGCTATTGCTCGTCACCACACTGGTAGGTGGTTTAGTGGGTGGTTTAGCAGCACTTTCTGGATGTTTGGTGAGAAAGGCAACGCAATAAGGATTGCCTTTCCATAAGTATAACGACCCGTATTCACGTTATTTCGGCCTTTTTACCTACAATTCCTCTACACTACCTGCCCCGAGTTCCTGAAAGAGCGTCTGCCAATAATGGGTGACGTGTGGGTTATTTTCTTTGGACGAAGCAGTGGGTTCAAATGGTGAAATAATAGTTACCAACGGAGAGCCAATGACATATTGTTCGAGTTTTTTTAAATCTGCCTTTGCATCTTCCTCTGCTTGCGCATCGTTTTTGGGCGGATTCACATGAAAATCACGGCGATCAGCCCCTTTTACACTTTCGACCATATCGCTGAAATAATATACTTTCACCTCAGCCCCCGTTTCGTTCGCTTTCGCTATAACCGGCAAACTAGCCCATATATCGGTAGACTGATTGGACGAACCCGTATTTTGCTGATCCAGTTTTGCCAGCAATTGCCGAAGAAAGATTCCCTTTTCCTTTTGAAGTGATAAGGAATAGGAAGTCTCAATGGCCTCGCGGTCTGTGGCGCTAGTACCTTCCAAATTGTCCTTTTCACTTCGTACCATCACCGACATCGCACGAGCCTTGGAAGTATTTTCATGAATAAAATATACTTCCAGCTTATCGCCTTTGTTTTTCATATTGTTCTCGATAATATCGGTCAGAACCTGACGATACTTTTCATGAACGTAATTTTTATTCACGTTCACACTTTGCGTTTTATCTAGAAAAACCAAAGTATATACGGGAGAATCCGATGCAACTTTTGTGGTTTCCTTTTCGCCACCACAGGCAGCCAGCAAAACAAGAAAAGTCAAAGCCAAAAGATTGTTAAGCCAAAAATGCGTTTTCATGAAGTCGGGGGGATTTGTTATAAGGTCATAGCTAATGATACACGGGCGAAACTAACCAGTTCACCTATATCATACAACACCGAACGTACCAGCGCGCATTTTATTTGTATGAAAAGAAAAAATCCCCTTGTGAACGGATCACAAAGGGATTACCAGATCTATTAAAACAGTTAAGCGGGAAGCTACTTTTTAGCAAACCTATACCCTACGGAAACACCGAGTACTGAATTTTTTACTTTCAGGTCAAAATCTACAGGAAGCTGATTCAGCAAGCCTAAGTCATAATTAACCCCGAAAATAATTGAGTTAAATTCTATACCTACACCAACTCCTACCCCCAAATCTACTCGTCTCACTTCTCCTTTATCACCCCATCTAATCTTAGAGTTGTCTGAAATTGAAGTGCTATTAATAACGCTATACTTATTTCTACCAACAATTCCATACCCTATATAAGGCCCCACCGTGCCAAATATTTTCGCTCTTCCAACATTAAATGTTACCCTTCCATTTACAGGAACATGCGCATAAAGCAGATCGACTTTACTTTTAAGCTCTGTGAGGTTGGGTTGCACAAGATGATATTTGTATCCTTTCATTGAAAGTATTAACCCTGTTTCAATCGATATCCTTTCTTTTATGGGGATATCAATCAGTCCTCCTAAATGGAATCCAGGATTTATTTCAAGACCCTCCTTTTGTCTTTTACCCTCATAATGAGATATCCTGGATGATAAATTCAACCCACCTTTAAGGGTGAACGTTTGAGCATAACCTGATCCATAACAGGTCATCATCAATAAGAATGATAGTAAACAGGCTTTCTTTTCCATGTAATCAAGATTCAAATGGAGAGGTTTGGGCAAAAAAATAAGCTTAGACGTTTAAATCTAAGCTTATTTCATCAATCTAAAAATTATCTATTGATTCTGTTGCTGAATCATTTGTACCAATTCTTCTGAGATACCCGTTGAAGAATACCCTCCATCGTGGAACAAGTTCTGCATGGTTACATATCTGGTCAGGTCTGAGAACAATGTAATGGCATAATTCGCACAATCCTCAGCGGTTGCATTACCCAGCGGACTCATTTTTTCTGCAAAGTCATAGAATGCATCGAACCCATCAATACCAGAACCCGCTTTGGTTTTTGTTGGAGACTGAGAAATTGTGTTTACACGCACATTTTTAGCCTTTCCGTAACGGTAACCATAGCTACGCGCAATGCTTTCCAACATCGCCTTAGCCTCAGCCATATCGCTATAGAATGAATATGTACGCTGTGCTGCGATATACGACAATGCAACAACCGAACCCCAGTCGTTAATAGCATCCAATTTCTCTCCCACTTGCAAAAACTTATGCAGCGAAATGGCAGAAATATCCAATCCTTTCTGCATCCATTCGTAGTTCAAATCGCCATACGACTTGCCTTTACGAACGTTTACCGACATACCAATCGAGTGCAAAACGAAATCGATTTTGCCACCCAAAACATCCATGGATTGAGTGTATAGATTCTCAATATCTTCAACCGACGTGGCATCGGCAGGTATAAGCTGAGCATCACAGGTTTTTGCTAATTCCTGAATTCCACCCATACGCATCGCGATAGGCGCATTGGTCAAGGTAAATATAGCACCCTCCTCTTTCGCTTTAAGCGCTACTTTCCAGGCAATTGAGTTCTCGTCCAGAGCACCTGATATAATTCCTCTTTTTCCCTTTAATAAACCGTAAGCCATAATGTTAGTTTAAATATTTAGTCAAATAAGTCATGCAATGCCTGACGAAATGAAATCTTTGTATCCACAGCCCGGCAATGTGTAATAAAGCCGGCAAAGTAAAGCATTTTTGACGTGTTATACCAATAATCTGTGATACAGTCTATCTCATTTTGCCACAGGTGTTAACCCGAGTTGTTTCTGAAAAAACGAATCGGTGGCCTCATATACCCCTTTTACGTCCTTAGATCGCAGATATGAGGCAATCACATGATCCCCACTTTCCGGAAAGGCCTTCTCTACCTTAAGATTCGCTGGCGTCCCCAGTTGTGGAAACATTTCCTGCATTGCTTTCACAGACACAACCTCGTCCTGTTCCTTTTCATTTTTATAATAGTATCCGAGAAATACCGGCATTTTTATTTTGTGATATACCGATGGCTTCGAAACCGCATCAATAGTTTGTTGCAAGGTAAGGAGTCCATTGGTTTTATAGCTTTGTAACCAGTATTGAGCCCGCTCTGGTTCTGCATCCGCTGTTTGCCGATGGTCGCCCATGATGGTATACAATATCTTTTGCCCCCATGGCCCTGTAACCAGTTTCAAGGCAGGTGTTGCAGCGGCCATACAGGGCGAATAAAGTACCAAACCTTTTATCTCAGGATTTGTAGCTGCTAAATATACCGAGAGCAATCCTCCTGCTGAGGTACCCATTACAATGACGCTGTCGCCTAAAACCTTACCAATTGCCAAAGCCCGTTTTGCTTCGTGCATGAAATTTTCAGGCGTTAAATCGTCATAGGCATCCGGATCATTAATACCTGCATCATGCAACCGCGCCAGGTATAAATTGGCACCATATCGCTTGGCAATGTCCCGGTGTATGGGCTCCCCCTCCGCCCAGCTGGCACCAAAACCATGAATGTAAACAATGCTATATGGTGTCTTTTCCTTTTTTGCGGAATCTGCCCATACGATTCTCGCCTGATTGTCCCGTTTAAGATTTTGAACAGCCTTTTCCGAATCGTTCACTTCTTGCTCAAGAATCGTTAAGTCTTGCGGTACGGCTGGTAAATCAGGAGTAAACAGTACCTCAGGAACCTTAGGCCCAGAAAAGTATATAATGGCTATGGCAACAACAACTGCGGCAATTCCAAGGACCAGCTTTAACATATTTTAAGAGTTCATTGCGTTTCTTTACCCCGAAAGTTCGGTAGTTTTAAGCACAAAATGATATTTGACCGATTAACAAATTTATCAGCCATTCTGAATCCCTATTTTTGTATGGCTGATTCTGAAAAACTGAACCCGATATATAGAGAATTCCGGTTCACCTAAAATGCTAATGATATATTGATCAAAGCATTACCCAACCGTTTTCTAATCACTCATAACGTTTACCAAATGCCCCAACTATTACTTGTTGAAGACGATCCGAATCTTGGCTTGCTCCTTCAGGAATTCCTGATCGACAAAGGCTATCCGACCGACCTCGCCACTGATGGCCAGAAGGGATGGCAATGTTTTGTAGACAAGGAATACGACCTCTGCATATTTGATGTCATGATGCCCAAAAAGGACGGATTTTCGCTTGCCAAAGAAGTTAGGATGAGCGGAAGAGATGTACCTATCATTTTTCTGACAGCCAAATCCATGAAGGAAGATACGATGCAGGGCTTTCGGATTGGTGGAGACGACTACGTTACCAAGCCTTTTGACCGAGAAGAGCTGCTGTTACGCATTGAAGCCATTTTGCGTCGATATAGAAAACAACCCGAGCATACCGATGACAACAAGTCGTTTCAGGTAGGAACCTATATATTCAACTACAACCACCAACAGCTTTCCCTTGGCGAAAAATCCGTTCGGCTCACAAGCAAAGAATCCGAGCTGCTTAAATTGTTTTGCCAAAATTTAAATCAGCCCATAAGCCGTAGTTTTGCCTTGAAAACGATCTGGGGTGATGATTCCTATTTCAATGCCCGAAGTATGGATGTATACATTACCAAACTCCGAAAACATTTTCGGGAAGATCCTTCTATACAGATCATGAATTTGCACGGGGAAGGCTTCAAACTGATGGTAGGATGACTGCATAACGGGAAGGTTGTATAAAAAAAGGAATCGGTGAAACTCAATATATTTCGCTATCGTTCTTTCTGTAATATAATCACTGCAATAAATTAAAAAACCGACAGCCCGAAGCTGATCGCCCAAAGCATATGTTTAATATTTCTCGTCGTCCACGTCGTAACAGAAAATCGTCTGCGATTCGTGATTTAGTACAGGAAACCTCATTACAAGTTTCCGACTTTATATTCCCCATGTTTGTTCAGGAAGGCACCCACCAAAAAGTGGAAGTGAAATCCATGCCGGGTATTTATCGGTACTCGTTGGATAATCTGCTCGAAGAATTAAAGGAGGTAACAGATCTGGGCATTCGTGGTATAGACCTTTTCCCCAATTACCCGGAAAGTAAAAAAGACAAATACGCCTCAGAAAGCTATCGGGAAGATACTTTTTACCTCAAAGCCATTACGGCTATTAAGGAGAAATTCCCCGATCTGGCCATCATGACGGACGTTGCTATGGATCCATACAGTTCGGATGGGCACGATGGATTGGTGGAAGATGGAAAAATTTTGAATGACGCCACGCTCGAAATCCTGGCCAAAATGTCTCTTGCACAAGCCAAAGCCGGTGCAGATATCATCGGGCCAAGCGATATGATGGACGGACGCGTGAAATACATACGCCAACATCTTGACGAGCATCATTTTACGGATGTAAGCATTATGTCTTATTCGGCCAAATATGCCAGTGCTTTTTATGGCCCTTTCCGTGATGCCTTGGAATCCGCTCCCAAATTTGGTGATAAAAAAACCTATCAGATGGATCCTGCCAATAAAAGGGAGGCTTTGCTTGAAGCACAACAGGATTTTGACGAAGGAGCAGACATGCTCATGGTAAAGCCTGCGCTGTCTTATCTGGACATTATTCGTCAGCTAGACGAAAATTTTGATATACCCATTGCTGCTTACAACGTCTCCGGAGAATATGCCATGATTAAGGCTGCCGCTGCCAATGGTTGGCTGGATGGTGACCGCGCCATGATGGAAGTGCTGCTCAGCATTCGTCGCGCAGGAGCGAAATGCATTCTCACCTACTTTGCCAAAGAAGCGGCGGTCATTTTAAATCACTAATTTCTGTAACTTGCTGATATAATGCTCCATCCCTCGATAAAAAATCGATGGGATGGAGTTGCCATGTTAAATTAAAATAGTTGTATGAAAAAAACTTTTGCCTTATCAATGCTTTTGGGCCTTGCCCAAATTCCACTTCAGGCGCAAGAAACGCGTTTATTGCGCTTTCCGGCTATACACGGAAACCAGGTGGTATTCTCTTATGCAGGGGACCTCTATTCTGTTGAAAAAAGTGGTGGTGTTGCGAGAAAATTAACCAATCATCCCGGCTACGAAATGTTTCCGAAATTTAGTCACGATGGCAAGCAAATTGCATTCACGGGACAATATGATGGAAACACTGAAGTTTTTGTAATGCCCGCAGCGGGTGGAACGCCAAAAAGGATCACTTATACAGCCACACTGAATCGTGACGACGTAGCGGACCGCATGGGGCCAAACAATGTGGTGATGGACTGGGCTCCTGATGATAAAAGTGTGATTTACCGCAGTCGTGGAACTTCCTTCAACGATTTTAAAGGAAAACTATACAAAGCTCCATTAAGTGGGGACCTGAGCGAGGAGCTCCCTTTCTCGGTAGGTGCCTGGACAAGCTACAATGCCGACGGGAGTAAACTGGCCATGAATCGTGTTTTTCGTGAGTTCCGTACCTGGAAGTACTACAAGGGTGGAATGGCTGACGATATCTGGATTTTCGACGTAAAATCGGGAAAAACAGAAAATGTTACCAACAACCCGGCCCAGGATATATTCCCGATGTTTCACAAAAACAAGGTTTATTTCCTGAGCGATCGGGACAGGACCATGAATTTGTTCGAATATGATACGCAGAACAAGCAAACCAAAAAATTAACCGACTTTAAGGAGTTCGACTGCAAATTCCCATCGCTTGGTGACAATGCCATCGCTTTCGAAAATGGTGGCTATATATACCTTTACGATCTGTCTACCGGCAAAACAGAAAAACTCTCCATAACCATTGCTGAGGATTTTGCGACGGGTCGAAATAAGCAAACGGATGCGTCCAAAATGGTGGGTAGCTTCGCCATTTCTCCCGATGGAAAAAGAGCTGCTTTGGGTGCCCGAGGAGATATTTTTACAGTGCCCGCCAAAAGTGGCGTAACCCGCAACCTTACACAAAGCAGTGCCTTCCACGACAGAAATGTAGAATGGAGCCCCAACGGCGAATGGATCAGCTATATATCCGACAAAACCGGTGAAGATGAGTTATATATCCGCAAACAAGATGGATCTGAACCTGCAAAACAACTTACAAAAGGAGGCGGAAGCTATAAGTTTAATCCGGTCTGGAGTCCCGACAGCAAATACCTTTTGCTGGCCGACAGAAGCCAGGATTTATATCTTGTAGATATAACCTCGGGTAGTAAAATCGCAGTCGCACACAACGATTACCGCGAAATTGATGATTATACCTTTGCACCCGACAGTAAATGGATTGCCTATACCGATCCGGGCAAAGCGCGCCAGTTCGACGTCATCAAGCTTTACAATATTGCTTCCAAAAAATCCGTACAGGTAACCGACAACTGGTATTTTAGTGACCAGCCCACGTTCAGTCCGGACGGAAAGCTCTTATACTTTGTGTCCGCCAGGGATTTCAACCCAACGTATAGCAATACGGAATGGAATCATGCCTATACCAATATGTCGAAACCGTATTTTATTCGATTAGGGGCCGATGTAAAATCTTCTTTCCAGATTGAAAATGACGAGGTTGCTGTTAAAACGGATAACGCCCCTACCATTTTATCTACAACCAATAAGTCCAAAGAAAAGAAGGAAAACCCTAAAAAGGAGTCCACACCAAACGAAAAGGGTATTGATGTAAAGGTTGATGAAGAAAATCTGGCGGACCGTATCGAAAGCCTTCCTGTTCCGGCCGGAAACTATTACCGATTGGTGGCTGGTCGGGATGGACTTTATTATACCTCCAATGCCCCCGGTAAGGATCGCTCCTTCCGCTATTTCAGTTTGAATGATAAAAAAGAAACCGAAATAGGTGATTTTGGTGGATATGTGGTCAGCCCAGATACCAAGAAAATTTTGCTTAGAAAAATGGCTGACTGGTATATAGAGGATTTGGGGACTGCCAAAATTGAGCCAAAAAATAAATTAAACCTTGACGGGCTTAAAAACAATACTGATCTACAGGCAGAGTGGAAGCAAATATATGATGAAAGCTGGCGACAAATGCGGGATTATTTTTATGATCCCAATATGCATGGCGTAGACTGGAAAGCGATGCACGCAAAATATGCTGCATTACTGCCCTATGTAAACCACCGCAATGATCTTACCTACCTGATCGGCGAACTCATCGGAGAGCTGAATATAGGTCATGCCTATACAAATCCGGGTGAAAGAACAGAGATCGAAAGAATTAAAATGGGATTACTCGGCGCAACTTTCAGTCGCGACAAAAGTGGCTATTATAAAATCGAAACCATTTTATCAGGCCAAAGCTGGAACAAATCACTCGTATCACCATTACGCGCTCCCGGTATATCGGTAAAACCTGGCGACTACATCATCAGCATTAACGGGAATGATGTAAAGAATTTCACCAATCTCTTTGAGGGACTTATTGGGAAGGCCGATCAGGTGGTGGAAATTGAAGTGAACAGTACGGCAACACCGAAAGGCAGTCGCAAACTGTTTGTGAAGCCCATTTCGGACGAATCTGAGCTATATTACCACCAATGGGTACAAGATAATATTGCCAAAGTGACCAAGGCCTCCGGCGGAAAAATCGGTTATGTGCATATTCCCGATATGGGACCAGATGGGCTGAATCAGTTTGCCCGGTATTTCTATCCACAATTGGATAAAGAAGCACTTATTATAGATGACCGTGGAAATGGCGGTGGTAATGTTTCACCCATGATCATCGAGCGTCTCCGTCGTGTGCCCGGTTTAGGTACTATGTGGAGAAACAGCAAATCGGCATCCGTAAAACCGGATGGTCAAATTGGCCCAAAAGTTTGTTTGATTGATCAATATTCGGCCTCTGATGGAGACTTATTCCCGTATCAATTCCGTTTCTACAACATTGGTCCACTCATCGGACAACGTACCTGGGGTGGTGTTGTAGGTATTCGGGGCTCATTGCCATTTATAGATGGAAGCGATTTACGCAAACCTGAATTCGCCCACTTTGCTGCGGATGGCTCCAAATTCATCATTGAAGGTGAAGGCGTTTCACCAGATATTGAATTGGTTAACGATCCCCACGAGGAATATCTTGGCAAAGATGCTCAACTAGAACGGGCTATTGAGGAAATGAAGAAAAAGCTCGGTGAAACTGGGCCAAAAGGAGTTCCTGCTATACCCGCTTTCCCGAATAAGTCGGGTAAATAATGAACCCTACACTTAAAAACTTCCGGCGAGCACCCTCTTGCCGGAAATTTTATTTTACGGAATCTATTGACGCGGATGGCTAAATCCAGCATGCTTCCAGTGGATTCCTTAATTTCGCAAAAAATCCTATTATCAATTTATGTCAACTTTTGACTATCTCATGATTACTGCTAACCACCCCTTCATTTGCTCAAAAGGGCAAAAAGCTACCCCCTGAATTTTCTGTACAAAAAACAGATACAGAGGCGCATATGCGATTTCTTGCCGCCGACGAGTTACAAGGTCGCCGTACGGGTGAACAGGGTAACTTCGTTGCCGCCCGCTACATTGCGGAGCAATTCAGAAAACTGGGCATAAAACCAGTGCCCGGTACCGGTAATTCCGGGAACAATGCCTATTTTCAAAATGTCCCATTTGAAAAACTGGGCATTAACGAATCAGGCGAAATTGTTGCTGAGGCCACTACGCTCAAAAGTGGTACCGACTGGATTCTAATGGCAGGGGGAGCGATGGACACCACCGCGGAACTGGTTTATGCGGGCTATGGACTTGAAAATGCCTCCAAAGGCTGGGACGATTACAAAGGTCTCGATATAAAAGATAAAATTGTACTTGTTCAAAGTGGAACACCCGATGTACATTGCCCTGGAAAAAGGAGCACTGGCCGTTATAGAGCTTTTTAATGCACCCATGCCGTGGAACATGGTAAACAGATACTTTGCCGGTGAAAAAATCGGGCTTGCAGCAGAAAACAAGACTGGAAAAACAATTCCACATGCATGGGTGAATGGCAAAGATGCCAATTTGACCCGCTCATTAAGGAATGTGAAGGAAATTCGTTTTAAGACCAGCGGGCGGAAAACAACAGCAATAAACAGCTACAACGTAGTCGGTTTTATTGAAGGATCGGACCCCAAATTGAAAGATGAGTATATTTTGCTTACCGCACATTATGACCATGTGGGTGTTGGAAAGCAGGGAGGCCAACCTTTCACGGCTGAAGACAGTATTTTTAACGGGGCACGCGACAATGCCTTTGGTGTAGTTGGGTTGCTTACGGCAGCGGAATCTTTCTCAAAAGTACCTCCAAAACGTTCGGTATTGATTGTTGCCCTCACTGCCGAAGAGGTGGGTTTGTTAGGGAGTCAATATTATGCAGCTCATCCTTTGCTACCTCTAAATAAATGTATTTTTAATATCAATTCTGACGGCGCTGGTTATAACGACACCACCATAGTGGCTGTTATGGGTCTTGATCGCACCGGGGCAAAGGCAGAAATGGAAAAAGCGAGCAAAGCGTTTGGATTGGGAATATTTGCAGATCCATCGCCTGAGCAAGGTTTATTCGACCGTTCAGACAATGTAAGCTTCGCTAAAAAAGGAATTCCTGCGCCCACTTTCACACCAGGATTCAGAGAATTCAACGGCGATATCATGAAGAATTACCACCAGGTTTCGGACAACCCGGAGACAATTGATTTTAATTATTTGCTAAAATTCAGTCAGGCTTATACCTATGCAGCCCGACTTATTGCCGACATGGCCAAACCACCACAATGGATCGCCGGAGACAAATATGAGCCAGCTGCCAAACAACTATATGGGAAGTAAACTCAATTAAAATAAGAAACTCTATACGTTTTAAGGCGCGTATAAACGAAAGAAATCCGGTCCATAATAGCCGGATTTCTTTCGTTTTAATCGATATAGGATACTGCAATCCTGTTTACCTGGCTCCTGGAGGGCAATGTTTCTTCAAATAATCGGTACACAGGGTACGCAAATGTCTGGCCGTACCTTCACCTTCCGATATGCTATGGGAACGATTTGGGTATGGCATAAACTGGAACACCTTGTTGTGCTTGATCAGCTCATTCACCAACATTTCAGCATTTTGGTAATGTACATTGTCATCACCAGTACCGTGGATATAGAGTAAATTTCCTTCAAGATTCTTGGCATTCGTCACCGGCGAACCTTTTACAAAATCCTCTCTGTTTTCCTGCGGAATACCCATATAGCGCTCCTGATAAATGTTATCATAAGTAAGCTGATTCCCTACGGCTGCCACCGAAATACCAGTTTGGAATTGTTTTGGGTACTTAAAAAGAAGATTTAAAGTAGAGGATCCACCACCACTCCAACCATGTACAGCCACGCGAGTAGTATCTATGAAAGAAAACTTCTCGAACATCGCCTTCGCTGCACCGGCCTGGTCTTTGATATTAATGGTTCCAATGCTGCGGTAAATCGCTTTCCGCCACGCACGACCCTTTGGTGAAGGCGTTCCACGGTTGTCAACAGAAGCATATATGTAACCATCTGCGGCCATACTGCCTTCATACAGACGGTTTCGGCCCGTTCCGTAGCTATCCTTAACCGTACTACCCGCAGGCTCTCCGTAAACCATAAATACAATCGGATATTTTTTTGTAGGGTCAAAATGATGTGGCTTCACCATCCAGGCATCAATCTCCACACCCTCATCTGTTTTCACTTTGAAAAACTCAATATCCATCGCAGCAGGACGAATCCGCATCATGGTTTGTGCAATTGAATTGGCTGGGTCAATCGCTTTATGATCCGGCAAAGTTACCCATTCGGTCATTGGCGGTAATTTGGCATTGGAAAAGTTATGCCTTGCAAACTTGCCCAACGGAGAAATTTCGTAGCTATGCGTCCCTGCCTGATCCATTGGCGATAATCTCTGCGGCGCTCCTTTGCCGTTCAATGGTGCCTTATACAAATAAGTTTGAGTGGCATTGTCTGGTGACGCGGTAAAGTAATAGGCGTTATTTTTTTCATCAATACGCACCGGGTTGATCAAATCAAAATTGCCCGTGGTGATCAATGTTTCCTTTTTACCATCACGACTTACGCGATATACATGACGCCAGCCGTCTTTTTCACTTACCCATAAAAACTCTTTCCCTCCATTGATCCAATCCCAACCTACAGGATCATTATCCCAACGGCTTTTGATATCAATCCAGGCTTCGTCCTTTTCTGTATAAAATGGCTTCGCAGTACCGGTAGCCGTGTTGATATACATCAGCGTACTCTCATTCTGTTTACGGTTCAATTGCTGAACCACCAGTTCATTTGGCTGTCCGGACCACTCCATTCTTGGTAAATAGGTGTTTTGCGGATCACCGGGAATAGACATCCATTTGGTTTCAGCATTATCGACATTCACCACACCAATTTTATAGGGCGATGGCGTTTCTCCTACTTTCGGATATTCAACAGGTATATTATAGGAATAAATAGAATCCGTATTATTGATCATCAAAAAGTTACGGATCTTACGGGCGTCTAACTGCCAATAAGCAATCGATTTGCTGTCGTCGCTCCATCTGAAACCATCGCGGCAGTCAAATTCTTCTTCGTATACCCAGTCAAATGTTCCGTTAATTACCCGGTCGGCTCCATCTTTGGTTAGCTGCTTCACCTCGCCCGTTTGCAAATCCTCAGCATAAACATTGTGTTTGCTTACAAAACCTACTTTTTTGCCATCTGGCGAGAATTTCGCAAACATCAGCGAGGACGCTGGCAGGCTTTTACCGATTTGTTTAAGTGTTTTGGCATTTAAATCGACCACCCAATAGTCACCACGGGTATCATAACGCCATACACGTTTGGTGTTGGTATATATCAACACTTTATCTCCAGCTTTGCTCACCGTATAGCTTCTTACCGACAGGGGTGTGCCTCCCTGTACAGGAGTAAGTTGCGCCTTAGAAACAAATACTTTGGACTGATTTGAAGGAAGAGTTACCTCAACAATTTCTCCCTGATCGACCTCCCGGTACCCGGTACCATTCGCCAACCACTGAAAGTTGTCAGGTATTTGGGCAAACCCTTGGATCGAAATCACCACCAGGGCCACTACTTTCAATATTTTTTTCATTCTTCTTGATAGAAAATTGGATAGTATAACAACTATTGACGTTGCAATTTCAGCAAATTGATTTACAAAATCAGCATGAATGAACTTACATATAAATGAAAATTCAATACATAACTCCAATTTCTAGCAGATTAATCCGAATGATCAGTCCCCTCCTTAGGCTTCGAGCGACGATGCTTTTTAATAGCCTCACTCAGAAGGTATTCAATCTGGCCATTCAGACTGCGAAAATCCTGCTGTGCCCAGGATTCGAGTTCCCTAAGCATTTCAGGATTTACGCGTAAAACAAAAGCTTTTTTTTCTGCCATGTCAAGGATATAAAGTGCCGGCATTCAATACAGGTGTAGCCGATTTCTCACCACACAACACGACCAATAAATTGCACACCATAGCTGCCTTACGCTCTTCATCCAATTCCACAATACCTTTGTCCGAGAGCATTGCCAAGGCCATGTCTACCATTCCTACGGCTCCATTTACAATTTGACGACGGGCCGCAACCACGGCCGATGCCTGCTGGCGTTGAAGCATGGCTCCGGCTATTTCCGGTGCATAGGCTAAGTGGCTAATTCTTGCTTCCAGTACATCTATTCCCGCACGGCTCAATCTTTCTGTAAGTTCTCCTTCCAGCATTTCGTTGATTTTGCCGCTACCGTCCCGAAGCGTCACTTCCTGGGTTTCCAGCTCTTCCGCTTCCATGGTATCATAGGCATATATACCCGCCAGGTGCCTCACCGCCGCCTCCGACTGAATCTCGACATATTTTACATAATCGTCCACTTCGAAAGAAGCCTTGGCCGTGTCTCCGACCCGCCAAACAACCACCGCAGCAATTTCAATGGGATTACCCAGCTTATCGTTCACCTTTAATTTTTGTCCATTGAGGTTTCGTGCGCGCAGGCTCATCTTTTTCCGGCCAAACAATGGATTCACCCAGCGAAGCCCGTTTTGCTTCATGGTGCCCAT
>CALGRQ010000006.1 GCA_937880795.1 uncultured Dyadobacter sp.
ATCCTCCATATCCAATTTTGGGATTACCTCGTGTGGTAAGTACTGAAAACGATGCCCAGCTTTTACTGGAAGCTTATGACCATTCGGCCAACGGTATATGCTTTTGTACCGGCTCCTACGGCGTAAGGCCTGACAACGATTTGGCAGGTATGGTGAATCGTCTGGGTAGCAGAATTCATTTTATACATCTTCGTGCAACAAGTCGTGAAGCGGATGGTAGTTTTTATGAGGCCGATCATCTGGATGGTGATGTGGATATGTATGGCGTGATGAAGGCACTTGTAGAAGAACAAATCAAGCGCAAAAAGGCAGGAAGACAAGATTTGAGAATGCCATTTAGACCCGATCACGGGCATCGCATGCTGGACGACCTTTCGGCCACGAAAAGGACCAATCCGGGTTATACCGCCATTGGACGCTTGCGTGGATTGGCCGAATTGCGAGGACTTGAAATGGGAATCGCAAGAAGCATCTCGGATTTGTAATTATTAGACATCAAACCTTTCACTCGGTGCATTTTAGCGTATTGCAAAGTGCCGGTATATAGTTAGAAAAAATGGCAACAACAGTTTCCGCAGGACAAAAGACTTTTCTGGATGAAAACTTTCTGTTAAAATCTGAGACAGCAAAGGCTCTCTATCATGATTATGCAAAACATATGCCGATCATCGATTACCACTGCCATCTGCCACCCGATCAGATCGCAGAGAATCGGCAGTTTGAGAACCTTACACAGATTTGGCTCCATGGCGATCATTACAAATGGAGAGCGATGCGTGCCAACGGAATTAATGAAAAGTACTGCACCGGAAATGCCAGCGACTGGGAAAAGTTTGAACAATGGGCTGCAACCGTACCGTATACGATGCGAAATCCGTTGTATCACTGGACGCATCTGGAACTTCTACGCTATTTTGATGTCGATATTTTACTGAATAAAGATACCGCACGTGAAATATACGACACGTGCTCAGCCAAGCTAAAACAACCTGATTTCAACGTAAGAAGCTTGTTGAATAAAATGAACGTGAAGGTGATCTGTACCACAGATGACCCAATAGATTCGTTGGATCATCACAAGCAAATTGGTGCAAGTGGATTTGATATTCAGGTATTGCCCACGTTCCGTCCCGATAAGGCTATGCTGCTGATCGACTCACCTGCTGATTTTCAGCAGTATTTGTCTAAACTGGCCGAGTCGGCAGGCACAGGTAGTATCAATACCTATGATGAACTTTTGGCTGCTTTGCAAAACCGACACGACTTCTTTGCTTCCATGGGCGGACGTTTGTCGGATCACGGTTTGGAACATATATATGCATCTTTTGATGAAAATGCAGCTAAACAAGCATTCGCAAGTGCTATAAAAGGGGAAAAACCGACTGCTGAACAAAGTACCGCGTTTAAATCGGTATTACTATACGAACTAGCCAAAATGGATCATGCCAAGTCCTGGACGCAACAGTTTCACTTAGGTGCATTGCGCAACAACAACGAGCGCATGCTACGGGAATTGGGACCAGACACAGGCTGGGATTCGATCGGCGATTACAGCCAGGCACAGGCATTGTCGAAATTTTTAAATAAACTAGATTCCACCAACCAGCTGGCCAAAACAATTCTATACAACCTGAATCCGGGCGACAATGAAGTAATGGCCACCATGACTGGCAATTATAACGACGGTACAGTGGCTGGTAAGATGCAGTTTGGCTCTGGCTGGTGGTTTATGGATCAGAAGGACGGCATGGAAAAGCAAATGAACGCTTTGTCCAACATGGGTTTACTAAGCCGTTTTGTGGGCATGCTTACCGATTCACGAAGTTTCCTTTCTTATCCCCGTCACGAGTATTTCAGACGTATACTATGTAACCTGATTGGCAATGATGTAGAAAATGGAGAGTTGCCGAACGATATCCCGTGGTTGGGCAAGATGGTTTCGGATATATCTTACAACAATGCCAAGAATTATTTCGGATTTTAAAAGTAGGTTGTGGAAAAGCAACCCTTAATGAAGTACCAATAGCCCAAAACATGATGTTAAGGGCTATTGTTATTTGTAATCACATATTTCAATTAACCTAGAACGGCAAACTGTGATGCAATCATCCGTGAAGCGTTCAATATTCCTTATATGGCTCAGATAATCTCATTCGGGGAAGTACTTATGCGACTAGCTACTCCCGGTTTTTCGCGCTTCGAACAAGCGCGTCAATTTAACGTTACATACGCAGGAGGTGAGGCCAATGTATCATCAGCATTGGCTTATTGGGGACATGAAACAGCCCATGTTACCCGTTTTCCTGATTCTCCCATCGGACGTGCCGCAGCGCAGTATTTGGCTACGCATGGTGTAGATACTTCTCACATTGTTTATGGTGGACCGCGTATGGCGGTTTATTTTCTGGAAACAGGTGCAGCCCTAAGAGGTAGTCAGATTGTATATGATCGAGCAAATTCTTCCTTAGCAACCATCGATCCCACGGAAATTAACTGGGATGATATTCTGAAAGATGCCAAATGGTTTCACTGGGCAGGAATAACGCCCGCTTTGTCGCAAGGGGCTGCTGATGCGCTTTTGAATGGTATTAAAACTGCCAGAAAGTACGGATTGACGGTTTCTGGTGATATTTTTTACCGGGCCAACTTGTGGAAATATGGTAAAAAACCATCAGAAATTCTTCCTGAACTCACAGCCGGAACGGATATTGTGATTGCTAACAGGGAAAACATTCTTGAGATTTTTGGGATTGAAGGAAACGATTTTGTGGAATCGAGTGTCAACTTACAAAAGGCTTTCCCTCAGGTAAGTAAGGTAGTCGATACCAAAAGAACCTCCCTGAGTGCTTCACATAATCTATTAAGGGCTTTAATGTGGAATGGGAAAGAACTTCTGGAAACGGAGGATATTGATATAAATCCGATTATTGACCGTGTAGGTGGTGGTGATGCCTTTATTGCAGGATTGATCCATGGCTTAATTTCTTTCAATGACGATCAGAAAGCGTTAGAATTTGGGGTAGCGGCATCAGCCTTGAAGCATACAATTGAAGGTGATGCACTCATTTCTACCGTTGCCGAGGTGGAAGCCATTCGGCAGGGAGAAACTTCCGGAAGAATTAAAAGATAATTATTTACCAAGCTAGTAGCCCCATTGCTAATAGCTAAAAGCGCAAATGATATGGACAAGGAAACAACGTTAGTATTACTGAATGAAGTAGGTATTCTTCCACTATTTTACCACGCCGATGTGGAAGTAGCCAAGGAGGTTATCAATGCAAGTTATCGGGGAGGAGCTCGTGTGTTTGAATTTACCAATCGTGGAGATAACGCATATACTGTTTTCGTAGAACTTTTGGCGTATGTAAAAGAAAGCCTGCCAGGGTTGTCTTTTGGTATCGGAACAATTTATGATGCCGAAACCGCACAACGTTTTGTGGATGCCGGAACGGATTTTATCGTTACTCCCTGTCTTAATCCAGAGGTGGGTAAAGTTTGCGCTGCGGCCAATATTCCCTGGATTCCCGGAATTACAACCTTGACTGAAATATATAACGCGCAACAGGCCGGTGCTGAGGTGGTTAAATTATTTCCCGGAGAAGTAGTGGGCTCCAAGTTTGTGAAGGCGGTGAAAGGACCGATGCCTCATATCAAGATGATGGTAACAGGTGGTGTACAACCAACAAAAGAAAGTATCGATGAATGGTTTGGTGCAGGCGCTTATGCCGTAGGATTAGGTTCCAATCTTTTCCCAAAGGAGGTACTGGCTGAAGGAAATTATAATTGGATACAACAAAAGGTAGCTGATAGTATAGAACTGGTGAAAAATTTTAGATCAAAAGCCTAAAAATCACTTTGTTTATAGCATGTCTTGAAAACAGTTGGGAGGTAATTCCCAGCTGTTTTTTTGTATATAGGAGAGCATCTGATAGGCTCCGATTTACTTTTTTGTACAATCGTAGAGGAGGGTGATTTGCCCTAAGATCAATTCTTGTTAACTTCGCTCCGAATCAGTTTCAATACTTGCAATGACTCAAATTTCCAATATTCGTAAAATACATTTTATATCCATTGGCGGTAGTGTAATGCACAACCTGGCCATTGAACTTCATCTAAAAGGCTATTTGGTAACCGGTTCAGATGATGAAATATATGAACCTTCAGTAAGCCGCCTGGCACAATATGACTTGCTTCCTGCAACAACAGGTTGGTTCCCCGAAAAAATAACGACGGATCTTGAAGCAGTTATATTGGGCATGCATGCGCGTCAGGACAATCCCGAGCTTGCAAAAGCAAAGGAATTAGGTATAAAAATTTATTCTTATCCCGAATACATTTTCGAGCAAAGCCAAAATAAGCAACGCGTAGTAATTGCCGGTAGTCATGGTAAAACCACCATTACATCGATGGTATTGCATGTTTTGAAATTTAACAAGCGTGTATTTAACTACCTGGTAGGGGCGCAGCTTGAAGGGTTTGATAACATGGTGAAGTTGTCGGATGAGGCTCCGCTTATCGTTATCGAGGGTGATGAATACTTCACCTCTCCAATAGATCATACACCTAAATTCATGCATTATCAGCCGCATATAGCGCTGATCAGCGGAATTGCCTGGGATCACTATAACGTGTTTCCAACCTGGGAGCAGTATGTAAAACAATTTGAGTTACTTGCGGATGCCATTCCAAAGGCAGGAACCATTGTTTACGACGAAACAGACGACATGCTGGACGTAATCGGGCAGAAAGAACGTACTGATGTTGTCAACATGCCTTACAATGTACATCCGAATAAAATACAAGACGGCAGAACGATCCTGATCACCAACGAACATGGAGAAGTACCTGTGTTGGTTTTTGGGGATCACAATATGAAAAATATTAGCGGTGCCCGGGCTGTTTGCGAACGCGTTGGAATTACGGATGAAGAATTTTATGCGGCCATTCAGTCTTTTAAGGGTGCGTCTAAGCGCATGGAATTACTAGGAAGCAGTGCTACAACCAATGTATACCGCGATTTCGCACATGCTCCCTCCAAAGTAGGGGCTACTACAAAGGCTGTGCACGAACAGTTCCCGGAGCGGAAGCTTATTGCTGTGGCCGAGTTGCATACGTTTAGTAGCTTAAACAAGGATTTTCTGACTCAATACCGGAGAAAACTGGACGCAGCGGATGTGGCGGTAATATATTATAATCCATTGACGGTAGAACACAAAAGACTGGCTCCCTTGGCAGAACAAGATATTCGCGCGGCTTTTAAGCGGGAAGATCTGGTTATTTTCACGGATGCAGATGCCTTGGGAACGTTTATTAAATCTCAGAACTATGCCAATGCCAATCTATTGCTGATGAGCTCAGGTACTTTTGGAGATATAGATCTGAAAGAACTTGTGAAAGAAATAGTGAAGTAAGGAATATATAAGGTGTGTTGAAGGTAGGTGTGAGGCTTTATAAATTTAAACAATAATGATGCAATCAATCGTAGTCTATTGCGGATCCAATTTTGGTACAAATCCTGTTTATGCTCAGACCGCCTATGCGTTGGGTAATGAACTTGCTACCAGGAAGATTAATGTAATATATGGCGGTGGAAATATGGGTTTGATGGGACGCGTTGCCGACGGTTCTCTGGAAAACAGTGGGACGGTAACGGGTATTATTCCCAATTTTCTGGCTAAGCTCGAAAAAGCACAGAAAACCCTTACCGAGCTTCATTTTGTGGATACCATGCATGAGAGGAAAGCCAAAATGGTATCGTTGTCTGATGGCGTTATTGCATTACCCGGTGGTTACGGGACGTTTGATGAACTTTTTGAAATACTTACTTGGGCACAATTGAAAATTTTTCATGGCCCGGTAGGTATCCTGAACGTCAATGGATATTACGACTTGTTACTGCTTCAATTGGATAAGATGGTTGAAGAAGGTTTTTTGCATATCCAATACAGGGAATTGTTGTTGGTATCTGACAATGCCGTGGACCTGCTGAATAAAATGCAGCTATATGCTGAAAACAATCCGGAAAATAAGACAGCGGATAAATCGTTATAAGCTGACAAATTGGGATGTCTGATGTTATAACCTTCAAATGTCCTGCACTGATGAACTTGATCCAACACTATATCACTTGCTCCATACCCTCTTTATAACAATGAGAGTTTCCTTATTTTTGATTGTCTCCTGTCTGTTTTCAACCCAAGGCTACGCACAGATCGAAGGTCTGGGTAAATCAGTGAATTCTGAATATAATGAGATAGCCCCAACTATTTCACCAGACGGGAAGACTTTGTATTTTTCAAGGGTTAGCCATCCTCAAAATACACATGGCACCAAGGGAAGCCAGGATATATGGTACTCTGAGCTGAAAAATGATGTTTGGACAACTGCCAGAAAGTTGCCTTCTCCGCTCAATAAAGAGGAGTATAATAGTCTTTATAGTATAACTCCAGACGGGAATACCCTGCTCCTCAAAGGGGCCTACAAAAATGGTGTATATGAAACCAGGGGTTTCTCGACCAGTAAAAAAACGGCAAGGGGATGGGGCGCACCCAATAAAATAGACATTCCCGGCTATGCCAAAATAAGCAAAGGTCAATTCGATTGTGGCTACCTCTCTACGGATGGGAAAGTTTTGGTGATGTCGTTCAGTGAGAAAAAAAATAGTAAGGTCGACGATCTCTATGTAAGTTTTAAGCAAAAGGACGGATCGTGGTCTAAGCCGTTAAATCTGGGCCCCGAAATTAATACGGGAGACTTTACCGAGACAACCCCTTTTCTTGCGCCAGACGGTGTTACCCTGTATTTCTCTAGCGACCGCAAAGGGGGCCAAGGTGGCAATGATATATATTATAGCAAGCGTATCGATAAATCGTGGAAACGATGGAGCCGTCCGGTGAACCTCGGTCCTGGGGTCAACACCGAAGGTTTTGATGCCTATTATACCATTTCAGCGCTTGGTGACTTTGCCTATATGGTTTCTTTTAAAGATGCGGCAGCAAAAGGTGATATTGTACGGTATGATTTACGTCCGAAAGTGACGCCCGGTGATACAGCAACCGCTCCTGTGGCTGTTTTGCCCGCGCCTGATCCTGTGGCGATGATTAGCGGAAAGGTAATCAACTCTAAAACAGGTAAGCCTGTTGAGGCGACCATTATCTATGAAGATCTGGAATCGGGAGAGGAGATTGGAACCGCTACCACGAACCCGACCACCGGCGAGTATAAACTCATCTTGCCGAAGGGTAAGAAGTATAGCTGGCGTGCCGTTGCTCCTAATTTTATTGCCGAAGGGGAAAACGTTGACTTAACGGATTCGACGGACGATGGGAAATCGAAGAAATTTAGCGATATAACTAATAAATCGCTGAAAATGATTCCGATTGAAGAAGGGCAAATTGTACGCTTGAATAACATTTTCTTTGCGACAGGTAAATCTACACTTAATAGTGAATCTTATCCGGAGTTGAATCGTATCGCAACAACGATGTCTGAAAACAAAACCCTTTCGATTGAGTTGGGCGGACACACGGATAATGTTGGTGGAGATGATTTCAACATGAAACTTTCGCAGGATAGGGCCGATTCTGTACGAGAATATTTAATCGGAAAAGGAGTGGAGCCTGATCGCGTAGCCAGTAAGGGATATGGAGAAACGGTGCCTGTAGCCAAAAATGATACACCAGCTGGTCAGCAGCTCAACCGCCGCGTGGAGTTTAAGATTTTGAAAAAATAGGATATACCCTTGCCTTGGTACTTTATAGCCAGGCGGCGGACATAAGAGGTGTAAGTTGATTCCGTAGATCTGATATGAGAGAGAAACGATCTCCCGCCCTGGGTTTTATTTTTGTAACGCTTCTGATCGATGTGATCGGGCTGGGTATTATCATTCCTGTAATGCCCAAGCTGATCAACGAGCTAACGGGTGACAGTATCAGCGAAGCATCTCGAGATGGAGGTTGGCTTTTGTTTACCTATGCTTTTGTTCAGTTTATATGCGCCCCCATTATTGGTGGCATTAGCGATCGTTACGGTCGTCGACCTGTATTACTTGCCTCCTTATTTGGTTTTGGTGTAGACTATCTCTTTTTGGCATTTGCTCCCTCGCTTGCGTGGCTGTATGTGGGGAGGGTAGTAGCTGGTATTATGGGAGCCAGTTTTACAACAGGTGCCGCCTATATTGCGGATATCAGTACACCGGAAAAGCGGGCTCAAAATTTTGGATTGCTAGGTGCCGCTTTTGGGTTAGGATTTATTATTGGCCCTGTGCTGGGTGGTTTACTAGGGCAATTTGGTTCTCGGGTGCCGTTCATGGCCGCCGCCGCTTTTTCTTTCGTGAACTGGCTATACGGCTACTTTATTTTACCTGAATCCCTCAAACCTGAAAATCGCCGTAGTTTCCAATGGTCACGGGCCAATCCGCTGGGTGCATTTATGAATCTTTCCAAATATCCTGTCATATACGGTTTAATTTTTTCACTGGGGCTGGTTTATATAGCCATGCATGCAGTACAAAGCAATTGGTCCTTTTATGTGATCGAAAAGTTTGGCTGGAATGAGGCCCAAATTGGTTATTCGTTGGGAGCGGTTGGTTTACTGAGTGCAATAGTGCAAGGCTATCTGATAAGGCTAATCTTGCCTAAGTTAGGACAGAAACGTGGCGTTTATATTGGCTTGCTGTTAACATCCATTGGCTTTATTCTTTATGCATTGGCATCGCAAGGTTGGATGATGTATTTATTTATGGTTCCATATATACTCGGTAGTATAGCCGGGCCGTCATTACAGGGAATAATCTCTACCCAGGTTTCCGCGAACGAACAAGGGGAGGTGCAGGGAGCGTTAACCAGTTTGCAAAGTCTCACATCAATTATTGGTCCACCACTGATGACCAATCTCTTTTCGTACTATACCAGTTCAGGAGCAACCATATATTTGCCAGGGGCGCCCATGTTGCTTGCCGCCCTGCTCACTTTAATGGGGGCTTTCCTTGCAAGGCGTAGCTTAAAACGTACTTTGTAGGCTAGTATAGAAGAACAAGAAAGATAAAAA
>CALGRQ010000007.1 GCA_937880795.1 uncultured Dyadobacter sp.
ACGAAAAAGGTAGCTTTTATATTTTTTTCGGCAAGAACATCTAAAATCTTGGGCGTATTCTCAGGATCCGGGCCGTCATCAAAAGTAAGTGCAATTGATTTTTTCTTACCTCTGTTCATAGAGGAAACAAAATAGTTGGATTGTATCTGATAAGACCCATATGCGGTTATACACAAGTACAACAGGATAATGGCCCCCATCACAAACCAAAGAAATTCGGTTTCCAAGAAGATTACACTGCAAACAACCAGTATAATGAGGGTTAGTATCGTTACAAAATTATGCTTCAACGGATTCCACCAAAATTAGACCTAGATTATTCCTATTCAAACAATTACAAACAAGAATATACCTATATGACGTATTTAACTTAAACTGATCTAGTGCTAAATGCAACGCAAATGCTGAACTGGTTGGGTAGATTCCGGAATAAGATAAGTAATCCAGAATTTGATCCTCCCGAACACCTGCCTGGGTTAGCGAGGCAAGGACGGTTTCGCAAACCGCTATATCTGCCCCTGCAAACAATACCAGGTCCAATGAGGTAGCGGAAATCTTATGCTCATCCAGAAATGAACCAATCCGATCATGAATATTCTCCACCATCCCAAACGCCTCAATTCCCACTATTTGACCACGAGCAGCGTCTCCCCGATCCCGAGTAGCCACGAAAAATGAAGCACCGGAAGTGAGGGCAACCGGGAGCACCAAATCTAGTTCCGTTTTAACCTGATCCAGAAAATCAATATGTTCATCTGCCGCTCCTACCAGCACCTGATAATCGCTCTCCTGTAAAAGCAGTTCCGTGTCGATCAGAGCATGTTCGAAAGACAACGTATTCTGAGTGTGGGTCATGTTGTAACCATGATTCCCGATACTTAAAGAGATTTGTCCAGCTATGGTGTTATGTGTCGACTGAATGAACGAAGTGGGTGGTAAAAGCCCCTCTACGGTCAGGAATGTATTCAAAAATTTTTCGGTATCCTGCAAGCAACCCAGCCCTGTGCCTACCACGATAGAATCTGGCTGATCTAATTTTGCTTGTTGTAACGAATCCTTTGCACAAGCCACGGACATGCGCAATATCTTGCTCATGCGTCTTAATAATCCTCCTTCTATATAATCCTTGTAATTAGGGCTCAACAATTCGGAATGAACCGATATAGGGGCCATAGAAGCAGAAAAGCCTACATTTTGAAATGTAGGTTGATGCGTAATACTGGAAGCGGCTGAAATGTAAAACAAAGTGCTATTCAAATTTTGAAAATACTATGGATGAATTATTACCGCCAAATCCAAAACTGTTCGACAAAACAGCATTGACCGGTTGATCAGTGATCATTCAGTAACGGGAATCAAGCCCGTTTCTTCTATTGGGGTTTGAAAATTCAAGTTCGGGTAAATCAAATTATGCTGAATGGATAGTACCGAGAATACCGCTTCAATAGCTCCTGCCGCCGCCAACGTGTGTCCTGTAAAGGGTTTGGTAGAGCTGAATTTCGGCACATTGTCGCCAAATATATTCTTCAAGGCAACGGACTCTGACAGGTCGTTGTTTTTCGTTCCCGTACCATGAGCATTGATATAGGAAATTTGATCTTTACCTAGTCCAGACCGACTAATTGCCTGTTCAATAGCCAAAGTGGCCCCTTTACCATCTGGTGAAGATGCCGTTTGGTGGTAAGCATCCGCCGCATTGGCGTAACCATTGACATAACAAAGGGTCTTATTTCCTGAAATAGCTATACTCTTCTCGTTCTCCAACAACAAAAAGCCCGCACCTTCTCCTAGATTCAATCCAGTTCTTGTTTCATCAAAAGGGCGACACCAGGCTTCGTCATAAATCATTAATGACCGAAATCCATTGATTGTAAATCTGGTTAGCGCATCCACACCGCCCACCAACACGCGATCAAGCTTCCCTTGCTGTAACAATCTGGCTCCCAACATCATGGCATTAACACCCGATGAGCAAGCTGTGGAAAGTGTATTGATATAACCCGTTATTCCCAATGCGGCGGCAATACGCTCGGTAGTATTCCCACTGTCATGCGTGAGCAATAAACCGTAATCGGGATTACCTTGATTCAGGTAATCCCGATAAAAGATCTCACTGCGATCCATTCCACCCACCGAGGTGGACGAAATAATGCCAGCTTTCAGACTTGAATGATGCGGCATATCATTCCAAGCTTCGCGTGCGGCCATGAGGCCTAGTAAGGATGTTCTTGAAATATGATCAGTAACATTCAATCGACTGACCAACTCTTCATTTCTCAGCTTCACTTCTCCCACCAACAATCCTTCCCGATCGCTCAGGTTCCTTAATGGGGCAATTCCAGCTTTCCCTGTACGAAGGGATAGCAGATTTGCCTGGCAATTTAATCCAATTGCTGATACAAGACCAATACCGGTAATCCGAACACTCATTGATTAAATCAGAAGGGTTAAAAACCAATTAAGCAGTTTGCTCTGCTCTTCTTTTTAGGATAAAAGCCGCTAATGTGTCAATAGAGCGAAAAGCTTCCTTACCTTCTTCCGGCTTTGTTACTTGGATGCTGTAATATTTTTCTAGCAAAACTATTAGTTCAAGCGCATCAATTGAATCCAATCCTAACCCTGCATCGTCAAACAACAAGGCGCTATCCGCAATATCTTCTACCTGCACATCTTCCAGATTCAATTGCTCAATTATCTGCTTTTTTAAGTCCTCTTTTAACTGGTCCATTCCTGGATATAATATTAAATGTAAATTACTAAACCACCCTATTTTCTGCTAATTTCAACAAATTAACAGTGTTAAATTTTATTTCACTGAAAGATTTCTCCAATAGAAACATAAATACTTCAATTTCGGAATCCGTAATATCCAGCCAGCCAGCAAGAACCGCCTCCGAACCTGAATTTAATAAGATATCCGCATACTGCTCATAGAATTCTGGGGCAAATTTAGGTAAAACGGCAAACATATTCTCTCCATACCATTTATTCGCGATAGCTACTTCACCCAGCACAATGTTTGGCAATGTATATACAAATAATGAAGGACTTGGCGCATTCTGAATCTCATAGGAATTTTTGAATGCCAAATCACTTACCACACTAGCATGTCGATTGGCTAAAACCAAGGCTATAGCATCGTCCTTATAATTTAACAAACGATCCGGATGATTCGCTTTAATCAGTTCGCTACTCAAATAACCCGCTTGTGCCAATGGATCCATCTTATAAAATTTGGGATAGTTTAATTGGAACCCTTTGTACAATTGTTTCAACCAACCATCCGTAGATGAAGGATCATATTGAGCAACCAGCTTACCATTCACATGGCAAGCCTTATTGGTGATATGGCAGTATGATGTTATAAAGCTCATAATTTCTGAATGAGTAGAGATGCATTTCCCCCTCCAAATCCTGAGGCTGTCTTTAAAATGGTTTGAACCGAACCTATTTGGTTTTCGGTTATAACATTCAGATTTACCGATGTTCCGCAGGCTTTGTAACCCATACTTTTTAGTAATGTACCGTTCCGCATCATCTGCATAGACATAGCCGTTTCAAGTATTCCCGCGGCACCAAGGGTATGGCCAAAAAATCCTTTCAAGCTATTTAGCGGTGCATGGGTTAACCCCAGGCGATCAAATGCGATTGATTCCATCTCGTCATTATATATCGTCCCGGTTCCATGTGCAGAGATATAATCAATGTTATCCGCTATAACACCATTACTTTCCAACGTTTTCTGAACACTTCTATACAGCCCTTCGCCAGTTCGTGATGGCCCTGATATGTGGTTGGCATCATTCGCCGATGAGCCAATACCTAACTTGAAGACTTCATTTTTAAAAATGCTCATATCACGGGAAACCACAACAGCACTACACCCCTCACCCAACGTAACGCCACTACGGCCTGCATCAAATGGTGCACAAGGAGCATCACTTACGGCAAACAGGGATTGAAACCCGTATAGCACAAAATCAGAAACTACGTCACAACCAATAACTACAACATGGTTATAATGTCCAGACTTTACAAGATTCCCCGCAACATTAATGGCCAAAACTCCGGATATGCATGCATTGGATATAACCAAAGGCGTATGCGCTAACTTAAATAAACGAGTAAGCCTTTCCATAAGATTCCCGAATGGATCGGAGATGGAATCATACAAACCTCCCTTTGTAGAGCTAATTACTACAAGCGTTTTAGGGGATTGTAGAATGACGGGATCTATACGATTACAAACCGAATCCAGGATGGTTTCAACCAGATTCTCGAAAGCAAACGACCTTTCCAAATCTTTAATCGTAGAAAGGTGAACATTCACACCTTTAAATCCAGCCTGCGGATAAAGTGCAATGCCCGTTTTACCTGCCGACGCAGCAGAAAAGTTTTCCTCAACGCTTTTGCCAAGGGGACTAATCAGTTCTTCTGCACCAATGTAAATTATCATTCCGTGTAAAATCTGTCACTATTTAAATCTCATACTAAAGGCTATTCTTTTGTTTCCAAGCTTCGTAAAAGCTTGGTGATAATAACTCCATGGTTCTTGTTTCGCGATCCAGGAACACCTGCATGGTTTTTCCCGTGGCGCAAATTTGTCCCGTTGAAGCATTTCGCACTTCATATTCAAAAAGTATTTTGGCCGACCTAGATGGTATATATCTGGTAATCACCTTTATAACATCGCCATAATAAACCGATGCTTTATGATCAATTTCTGATTTGACAATTGGGGTAAAGTAGCCCGAATTAAATATTGTCAGATATTCCAGACCAAAACTTTTCCCAAAATGCTCTCTGCCATCTTCAAAGTATTTCAGGTAATTACCGTGCCATACCACACCCATAGCATCTGTTTCACTAAACCTTATATCTATTTCAATTTCCGAAGAAAGCATATTCATTTCATGATTTGCAAGAGACAAGAATAGTCAATTTTTGTCATTATACGCGTAAAAAAGCAAACAAATGGGCCTGCGTTTGGTATTTGAAAGCCATTTCTTTGTCACTAGGCGATCACAATTTTCATTTCACACTCTAACAACAACCTACCATCCAGGAAGTTCTGACCGGTGACCATAAAAATATTCCCCAGCTGATGAGTGGGTGTAACAATTGTATTAATTCTGACGGAATGAGGAGGACATGCATGCAATACTACCCTGGATATAGCGCCTATATATCCGATCTTGGGTTCACTACCATCCGCCTGATCTAAATAACCAAAAGATGCCGCGCAAGTTTGTGCGATGTTTTCCAACAATCCACCTTCCTGAAACAAGCCCTGAAACACCAGTTCGTTACTTTCTTCAATATAAAAATCAGACTCAAATCGCTCCCTGGTTGCAGATATCAAATGATCCACCATCACAAACGGTGCACGATGTGGAATAAAATCGATGATATTGTCCTTAACGAGTAACATTATTTAAAGAAGTTAAAATAATTAAACCATTGTTCGGGATAAGCTTTCACTTTTCGTTCCAATTCCTGAACATATAGCTTGGCAATCTCCTCAGGTTTCATTTTCTCATCAATAGGCTTTGTTGCGCTCAGGTGATAGCTGTATTTGCCATCCTTAGGAGCAAATACAAAGGTAACCGGAGCGTCAAATTTTGAAGCGATTACAAAAGGACCGTATGGAAATTTCGCCATACGACCTAAGAACTCATGTTCAATATACTTGGCACCTTCCATATAACGATCGGCGTGTACCGCAACAAACTCATTCCTAAGAAGGTCGTCCTTAATAGCTATAATTTTAAAGCGTGAACCACCGGTAGACGACTCCATAAACTTTTTAACATTCTCAACCTCTGCATCCAACATCACAATATTGATTGTCGGCGTAATGCGTCCTTTGAGCAGATTACCAGCCGTTTCCCAGTTGCCTAAATGGGCGCTCAGCAGAATTCCTCCCTTACCACCGTCTCGCATATCAAGCAGGTATTGCTCATTCTCGAAGGTATGGGAGAAATATTTATCCTGCCCCAACAAGAAAGCGGTTCGATCTACAAGCGTTTGCCCGAAGATATAAAAATTACGGCGTGTAAGTTGTTTAGCCTCGGCAAGAGAGAATTGAAGCGCGTTTTGATAGAAATCGTAAAGCACTTTGCGAGGCTTAGCGGCAAACAAATAATAGTAATATGTAACTACACGTAGAAGCTTATATGCTATACCTACCCCAAGAAACTTGATAAAAAAAAGAAAAATTTTGTAGCCTGCCAGTGACCCTTTGGTTTTCCCATCCCAACCATTTGTCGGTTGTTCGGAATCATTATCCAAGCTACCCTGCTGGTAGTTCATTCGTTAGAGCCCCAGTTTTTTTTGCACGAGATTATAAAAATCTCCAAAAGTGACGATTCCTTTAAAATCTTCCCCACTTATTTTAACATTCAGGTTTTCCTCTATCAGGACCACAAGATCTACATAGTCTAAACTATCAAGGTCCAATGTATCCTTTAAGTTACTTCCAGGAAGAATCAGATCTCTATCAATTTCAAACTCTTCTGATAGAAAATCTCTGGTCTGCTCAATAACTTCTTCCAAATTCATTTTAAAATCTTTAACGTACATGGCTACAAAATTAATTTCTGATACGCTCATATTGTCACTAAAATTTAACGCATTAGTTGTTAGGCCAAATAATATCAACCAAACCAATGAATGCGCCAAATTTTTTACCGAAGTTTAGAACGACACGGAATTTTCAAATGTAAAGAATACTCTTCTGAACAGCGAACCACTCACGAAGTAATATAAAAATCTACACCCGTTTGAGTATAAGCGTAGAGTTAGTACCACCAAACCCAAATGAGTTAGAGAGGACGATATCGATCTTTTGTTGCTTTGTCTCTGCTATAATATTAATCCTTTCAGAATCGGCATCCGGCGTATCAA
>CALGRQ010000008.1 GCA_937880795.1 uncultured Dyadobacter sp.
GCAAAATCAATCATGTTTCCTTCATTATTACTACCCGATATATCGACATATACATTGGGCGAATCCTTCAATGCCTTACAGGCATCCTCCCAGTCGATACCTCCACCGATATGCGCAAACTGAAACATTGCTTCGGGGAACCGTTTAGCAGCATCTACAAAATCCTCAGGTATAGAGATATTTTTGGGTTCACGTGCATTGTATTTTACTCTTGCTTTACCAATTGGAGAGTGCATGAGAATGATCATTTTCAGATCAATAAATTTTTCAATAATCGGATAAAACAAAGGATCATTGATCTTCACGTGGTTGTATAGCTTCATCCCCACCATTCCCAGATCCACACAGCGTTTGATTTCATCCAGGCTTTCTTTTTTATGCGTCGGATTTAAAGTAAGCATTCCTGTAAAGCGCTTGGGATATTCTTTCATGGCACTGTATACAAGATCGTTGCAGGCCCGAAACTCGGATGGAACGCCTTCGCTTCCCGGAGCCATGGGTTTGGAAATCATTAACTTTTGAATTCCCAGGCGATCCGCAATGTCCACAATATCCGTAGGGGTAGCGTGGCCCAATCCTACGTGAGCATGCGCATCAATTTTTTTGTATCTCAATACTTCCGCCATCAGCGGTTCCCTTTTCTCCTTTGCGGGTATGTGTTCCTCAGTTCCCGAATATGCCTTGCCTGCCAAATGCGTGGTAGTAGCAATACCTATTGCAGAGGCAACCGTACCGGTCATGAACTTGCGGCGACTAAATAGTCCTGCCATATTTTTCTCAAAGTTTAAAAATGAACCCCGACAGTACGGAATCACCATACTGCCGGGCAAATTAGTTTCTAGTAACCTTCATTTTGAGCCAAAACACCAGGTTTTGACAATTCTATCTGATTATTCGGAATTGGGAAATGCTTGTGGAAGGCCTTGGGGGCGAGCGTCATTTTATGCGGCTCTTTCGTAACCGGGTTATAGCCCCACTCCACGTTGGTGAGCACAGACATATAGCGATCGGTCCGTACCAAGTCAAACCATCTTTCATTTTCCATGACAAATTCTAGCTGACGTTCCAATAAAAGCTTGTCCATAAAGGTTGTGGATGTTGCTATATCTGCCATAGAGTAGTTGAATGCATTTCCTTTAAAAGCACGTGACCTTACCTTGTTCAGTTCAGCAAGAGCCTCTTCCGGTTTGTTAAGTGCATAAAGTACTTCTGCTCTCAGTAAAAGCACATCGGCGTAACGAATTACCGGAATATCCAAACCAGATGTATTAGGCGTGTGAGGAACTGCATATTTACTGATGTAGGGATACCAGGTTTCCGGTGCATCTTCTGGACTTTTCGGAGATTTCCAGTACTCCGTAAACGTTGATTTCTTACGACTGTCCTCAGGTAAAAAGAGTTTCATCATACTCCATGACGGGAACACATTTTCTGTTCCATTGGCCGATATACCTGCCACCCCGGAATAAGGTAAGAAATCAGTCGAAATTGTGCTCCCATTTGTTCCAGCGGTGTACTTCATGGCAAATACAATTTCATTATTATCTTCGGTAGCCTCCTTCCATAAACTTGCATAATCACTTTGCAATTCATATCCGAATGAGGGCATCATATCCAAATACGTTTTGGCATTGTTCCAGTCTTTCTGATAAACATATACCTTACCCAAAAGGGCCACAGCCGCCGCCTTATTGGCACGACCCGATGCTATTTTACCTTTTGCCGGCAACAGGTCAATGGCAGCTTTCAGATCTTCTACCACCAACGCATATATTTCTTCCTGGCTCGACCGACCCACCGTTTTGCTTTCCACGACATTTAAAATGCTGGTTATTTTAGGAACTCCACCAAACATTCTTACCAGGTCAAAATAAAACAGCGCACGCATAAACTTAGCTTCACCGGTCAATTGTTCCTTTTGCCCTGCTGCGTAATCCGTCGGTCTGTCAATATTGGCCAATACCGCATTGGCTCTAAAAATTCCATTATAGGTTTCGATCCAGAAACTGGAAAAAAGTGGATTTTGAGAAGCAAAAGCCAGGGTATTCATCTCATCCAATCCGCCAATGAGAAAGTAACCGGTTCGATGCACATTATCGGAAGGCATTTCCATAATGGTCCAATCTCGTTGCTTTCGGGTTTGATAGCGGTTGTACACACCCAACACAGCTCCATTTATATAGTTTGCTTTGTCGTAAAAGTTGGCCTCGGTTAGAATCGACTCCGGTTTAAGGTCTAACACACTATTATCACAAGCCGTAAAACTCATCGACAAAAGCAGCAGCGCTACGTATTTATATCTTTTTATCATGATTGCAGGCAATTAAAAGTTAATGTTTAAACCCAGTGCATATATCCGGTTAATCGGTTCAGCACCATTGTTGAAACCAGGCGTGCTATTAATACCACTGATTTCCCCATTGGTAAAGCCTTCCGGGTTATACCCATGAAAGCCCTTCTTGGTAAACATAAACGGGTTGGTTATAGAGGTATAGATCCGGCATGAATTCATTCTCAATTTTTGAGCAATTGTTGCAGGAACAGTATAGCCTAGATTTATGCTTCTCACTGCTAAAAACGAAGCATCCTCGATGTAATAATCCGTATTACTTAAAAATGCAAGTTGACTGAGTGCCGTTGCCGGCGCTTTACCGTTGCCCGGTTCCTCAGCAGACCACCACTGATCTTCAATCAATGATCTACGCATCGCACTCACCGTGGCACCTTGATAGAACAGGTTTTCAAGGTTGTACATTTTAGCCCCTAACGAAGCCTGCATCACAATGCTTAGGTCAAATTTTTTCCAAGAAAAGTCGTTCACCAATCCCAGGAATAATTTCGGTTGATAATTACCCAAAATCTGACGGTCGTTAGGATCGATTTTTCCGTCTTTATTCACGTCTTCCAGTTTGCCATTACCTGGTTTCGATCCCACAATCACCGCCGAGTTCTTTACATCCTCCGCATCTTGAAGTACACCTATGCTTTTGTATCCATAATATGAGAACATAGGCTCTCCTACCCGAAGCAACCAACCCATACCGCGGGTATGCGTGTAAATGACCTCATTCACGCCTCCTAAACTCACCACTTCGTTTCTGTTGCGCGCCAGGTTGAAAGAAGTTTCCCATTTAAACTCACGTGCGAAATTCTTAGTCCTTAATTCCAGTTCTATACCACTGTTTTTAATATCGCCTATGTTCACCATAGAATTGGAGAAGCCGGAAATCGCAGGAATGGAAACGTCATAGAGTAAGTCGTTGGTCTTTTTAATGTAATAATCTACCCCAACATTAATTCTCCCCTTAAACAACCCTACATCCACACCAAAGTTTTGACTGGCTGTACGCTCCCATCTTAGCTCTTCATTACCCAAAGATGTCTGCATTTGTGCTTTGGACAGCAATCCACCAGGAGAATAATATGCTTCACTAATGGCTCCCAGGTAACGGAAATCGCCAATATTAAAATTACCAACAACCCCATAACTGGCTCGAAGTTTAAGTTCACTTACAACCGGTAGGGCCTTCATGAAGTTTTCTTCGGATATACGCCATGCCACAGAAGCGGATGGGAAAGCTCCCCATCTATTTTTAGGCCCAAATCGAGAACTACCATCCGTTCTGAAAGATGCTGAAAGAATGTACTTGTCCTTATAGGCGTAGTTTACACGACTAAAATACGAAGCCAATCCCCATTGCGATTTGCTGGTATAGGTTGCGGTAGGAGAAATGATACCATTGTTTAAAGTTTGGATGATATCATTACTAAAACTACCCGGCAGCACACCCATAGCGGCTAATCGTGAATTTGCTTTTTGGTATGATGCACCTAGCAACGCATTGAAACTGTGGTTCTGATTGAACGTTTTGGAATAGTTGAAAACATTTTCATTCACCAAGCTGAAATTCCGAGAATCGAG
>CALGRQ010000009.1 GCA_937880795.1 uncultured Dyadobacter sp.
CCATCTCTTCCGCCAGGGTCGGCTGGTAACCTACCGCTGAAGGCATACGACCCAAAAGGGCAGATACCTCAGAACCCGCTTGTGTAAAACGGAAAATGTTGTCAATGAAGAAAAGAATATCACGCCCCTGTCCTTCACCATCACCATCACGGAAATATTCCGCCATCGTAAGACCTGAAAGAGCCACACGCGCACGTGCCCCAGGAGGTTCGTTCATTTGTCCGAAAACGAAAGTTGCTTGTGAATCTTTCAAAGTGTTATAGTCCACTTTAGAAATATCCCAACCACCTTCTTCCATGCTGTGCTTGAATTCGTCGCCGTATTTGATAATACCTGCTTCGATCATCTCACGCATCAAGTCATTTCCTTCACGAGTACGCTCTCCAACACCCGCAAATACAGAAAGACCTGCATAAGCTTTTGCAATGTTGTTGATCAACTCCTGGATCAATACTGTTTTACCCACACCGGCACCACCAAACAAACCGATTTTACCACCCTTTACGTAAGGAGCTAACAAATCGATAACTTTGATACCTGTGAAAAGAATTTCGGTAGAAGTAGCAAGTTCCTCAAATTTAGGAGCTGCGCGGTGAATAGAAATTCCATTTCCAGTTTTATCAACAGGAGTAAGACCGTCAATGGCATCACCAATAACGTTGAACAAACGCCCTTTGATAGCATCTCCGGTTGGCATCTGGATTGGAGCCCCCAGCGGAGTAACTTCCATACCACGTTGCATACCTTCAGTACTATCCATAGCGATTGTACGAACTCTGTCTTCACCTAAGTGCTGCTGGCACTCAAGAACTACTCTTTGACCGTTTGTCTTGATGACTTCTAACGCATCAAGGATAGCAGGGATGCGTCCGCTGTCTTCAAACGATACGTCTACAACTGGTCCAATTACCTGGGTAATTTTTCCTGTATTTGTTGCGTTTGCCATTATATGATTTAGATTATCTTCGATGAGGTTATTTTCAGACCGCAAAAGTAGTTGATAATTTGGTCAGTACCAACAGTTGCCCTACTGATTTATAGGATATTTTTTAGATAAACACCGTATTTTATATAAAACTGTATTCTATTTTTGAGAAAACGCCCATTTAAGAAATTTTCTAGGAACTTTTTTCCCAGATATTTAACAGATGCCTAACGCATTCTTTGGCTTCTTTCTCTTTTTATTCAGGTCGAAATTTAGATTTTATCAAAAATTTGGGCTTGTAAATATTTATAATCAAAAACTTTATAGAAAAACGCTGTAATCTTGCGTTAGCTAAATTTAAAATCCGGTTTTAACCAAAACGATGAAGGAATATTTTTTCTGGAAGGTTTGGTCTGTATCCGAACGCCGCACGGCCATCGGAGCCTTGATCATCCTACTATCCGCTTTGATCTATTTTATTTTCAATAGCCTTGACCCACTTGCCAACGTCATTCAATGGAATGTACTTAGTGAGGTCTCTGAGATACCGACTGTTGTCGACGTTCTAAAAATTGGACCATGGCAATATGGTGTTTCTGTTCCTTCTCAATTGGTGACCGAAAGTTTTATTGCTTCCGTTATGGAAACAAACCTGACAATGGTTGGGCTCTTTTGGGTCTTTGCGCTTTTAGGACTTTCCTTACTGTTGGCTTCAATCAGCACATTACCGCGTTTTTGGTTTTTGTCGGCCATGGTAGTTTTCATATTAATGCTGGGCTTTTCCAGGTTGGAAGCCCTGGCTGTTTTTGGAGAGGGTAATAAGACCTTGTTTCTGCTTGCTACGCTACTCTACGGCGGAGCGGGTTATTATTTCCACGCATTCAAACAAGAGGCCGGAATCGCATTGCGGTTAATCGCCATGTTGGGCATTTCTACACTACTTTCCGCAATTGTTTTACTGGGTTCACCCCTTCCTCATCCTGCATTTGCTGCCGTTGCGTATTCTATGCCGCTTTGGTTTTTATTATCTATAGTATTTTTACTGATGGTTTCTACGGAAATCATGGCGCTTTTTGTATGGATTAGCACAAATGGTTCAGGCAAAAAAGGAAAAACGGGACTCACCAACTTTTTGGTCATATCGGTTCTATACCTTGCGGTACTCACTTTACAATATCTAAAAAATACACGTCAAATTGATTGGAATTTGACACTCATTGGCCCTATATACCTAGCCTTGGCCGCCTCCATTGCCGGAACCTGGGGCTTTAAAAAACGGGCCGATTCAACAGGCAACCTCATGCCCTTCCGCTCCACAGGATTTTGGTTTTATATAGGACTATTCATCATCAGCATATCATTTACGGCGTTTGCTCTTGGTACCGCCAATGACCCTGTTCTTGAGGTGCTGGAAGACGTAGTGGTACAGGGCCAACTCGGAATGAGTATTTTGTTCTTCTTTTACGTTCTTGTTAATTTTTATCCCCTATTCCAACAAGGACTTGAAGTACACAAGGTACTCTACAAACCGATGCGTTTTAGCCTTACCCAAACCCGACTTTTTGGTGTTGTGGCTGTTGTGGTACTCTTTTCTTTGCAGCGCTTATTACCCCTTAATCAGAGTATAGCCGGTTATTTCAATGGACTGGGTGATCTATATAGCCATACTAAAGAGTATACACTCGCCGAGCAATACTATAAAATGGCTTTACAGCAGGAGTTTCAGAACCATAAGTCAAACTATGCGTTGGCGTCACTGGCTTTGAAACAAGGTGATAATAATGCAGCAGCTTACTATTTCCGTCAGGCTTTGCTGAAAAACCCCTCAGCACAGGCCTATGCAGGTTTAGGAGCTATATTAATACAGGAAAACCTCTTTTTTGATGCCATGCATAGCTTGAAAGAGGGTATAGACAAATTTCCGGAAAGTGGGGAACTGCTCAATAACCTGGGCATGCTATATTCTAAGACCAATGTAGCTGATTCGGCTTATTATTATCTGTACAAAGCAGAAAATACGACCCGTCGGAGCGAGGTACCAGCCACAAACTTATTAGCCATTTTTGCTAAAAGCACCGATTCTCAACTGTTGGACTCGCTGATCGAAAAGTCTAAAGAAAGACCCCATCTATCGTGGCAAGCCAACTGGTTGGCGGTTCAAAACCTTCGTCAGGATTTTTCCAAACGCTCCTATACTGCATCAGTAATTCCGGCCGACTCGCTGTTAAGCGTTTCATCCTTCGCTTATTTGCAAAATTATGCACTCAACCAGGCTCGAAACGATAGCGTGCCTGCCACGATATTGCCAAAATTGGCTGAGAAAAACCCGGTTTTCTCTCAAGACCTTTCCTTTGCCAGCCTATATCCAGGTTTTTACAGCGGGAATAAACTAAGGAGTCTGGAAGTACTGTCTGCATGGGCGGAAGAAGGTGGGGAGCAAGAAAATCTATATCAGAAGGTATTAGGACACTGGCTCTTACAGCTTGGCCTTTATGATAAAGCCATGGAGCACCTTTCTGTCGTTGAAGGTATAGAAGGGAACATTGGCATGGCCGTAGCCAATTCGCTATCCGGAAAAGAAGCTGTGGCAGGTATATTGCTGGACAAGATTCAAGAAAACCAACCCATTGAGGCAATAGACCAGCTGCGAAAAGCATTATTTTCGGGTGCAAAGCCTCAGCTTAGGGCAGACAGTCTGTTACAATTGGCTCAAAAATCTCCTTCTGATACCCACTTCGACAGGGCTGTAAGAGAAAATCCGTTTAACGCCAAAACAGTAGCTGCTGCCTCCGGCTGGTTCCGCCAAAAGAATCAAAACGGCAAAGCCTATCGAATCGTGATTGATGCCCTGCGTTTCAACGAAATGGCACCTGAAATATGGGAACAATATGCGTATCTTAGCCTTGCTATGGGCTTAACAGACCAGGCAGATAACGCCGAAAGCAAGGTAAGACAATATGCACCGCCTGCCGACTATCAGCAATTTGTGGATCGCTATCAACCCATGCGTGCTCTTATCGAAAAACAAAGAGCAGAATTTAAATGATTTTTTAGTTTAGCAAAAGATATTTCATGCTGGCTACATACCTATATCTTGTTTCTATATATCCATGACACTGACCTGGAAAATATCTTTTGCAAGCAATGAATTACGTATTTTCAGGGGAAAACTGATTGCAGGTATACTAAAAACACATACTTGGAAAGCAGATGCATATGGCGAATTGAATGGATATATGCTGGTTTTTAAACCTACCGGGTTTTGGAAAACGGGTACTAAAATCTTTGATATAGAAGGCAAAACCGAATTGGGTCATATAACTTACGATTTCTGGAAACAAACGGCTCAAATTACCTATTCTGGGCAAAGCTATTTATTCAAATATAAATCCTGGATGTGCCAGAAATGGGAAGTGAAGGGTGATGGTGAAACAGGCGCTTTTGAAACCAGAGGTTTTTGGAACACCGAGGGGACCATAGAGGACGATGGGATTTCTAGTGCAATAATACTGAGCGCCTTATATACTCACAGTAACTTTACCCGGATCAACTCTACGGCAACGGTATAATTAAACCAGATTATCTTTTTTAAAGTATACAAATTACGTCTGATACGAACTGTACCATGAAAATTATAGAAACTACTGATATCTCCCGGCGATATGTAATGGGCAGTGAGGTAATTCAGGCACTCAAATCTGTAACCATATCGGTCAACAAAGGTGAGTATGTTGCCTTTATGGGGCCATCGGGTTCCGGGAAATCCACGTTGATGAACATCATTGGCTGTTTAGATACGCCTTCGACAGGTCGATATATTCTCAACAACAAGGACGTGAGCGATATGACGGAAAGCGAATTGGCAGAAATCCGGAATAAGGAAATCGGTTTTGTGTTTCAAACCTTTAACCTGTTACCCCGAATGTCGTCGCTGGATAATGTGGCTTTACCGCTTATTTATGCAGGATTGAGCAAGGCCGATAGAACCGAAAAAGCCATGCTTTCACTTAAAAATGTAGGACTTGAGAATAGGGCAGGGCACCGTCCCAACGAGCTTTCGGGTGGACAACGGCAACGTGTTGCCATTGCACGTGCACTGGTGAATGACCCTAGTATTTTACTCGCTGATGAACCCACCGGAAACCTCGACACCAAAACATCCTACGAAATTATGGATCTTTTTGATCAGCTATATAGCAAAGGAAATACCATTGTGATGGTAACACACGAAGAAGACATTGCGCATTACGCCCATCGCATCGTTCGTCTGCGCGACGGATTGGTTGAGTCTGACACCATTAACCCCAATCCAACGAAAGTGAATATGCTGGTCTAATTAGGACCAAGGCTGTCAAAACAACATACTATTGTATACCTTTGTACTAGAAAAACCGTCAGAGGTATAACAGATAATCAATGAGTGAATCCGGATAAAGTACTGATGCTCGGTAATTTATCCGGATTATTTTTAGTGAACCATCTATGAAAATCAATTTTAAGGACCTTATATTATTTGAAGACGACGACTTCCTGCTCGTTAATAAACCGCCTCATCTTGCAACGCTTGATGAACGCACCGCCGACAGAGGAGGAAGCTTGCTTCGTATCGCCAAAGAGTACAATCCTGAACTTCAGGCCGCTCACCGTTTGGATAAAGAAACATCGGGTGTGTTGGCATTTGCCAAAAACCCGGAGGCTTACAGACACCTATCCATGCAGTTTGAGCATCGTCAGGTTACGAAACGTTATCATGCTGTCGCCAATGGAATCCATAATCTGGACAGCATATCCGTTTTCTTACCCATTTTGGCACTCAAAAACGGTACTGCGGTTAAGATAGACCGTGCAGAGGGTAAGATGGCAGAAACCATTTTTAATACCTTAAAAGTGTATCGCGGCTATACGCTCATCGAATGTATCCCTATCACAGGTCGTATGCACCAAATCCGCATCCATCTTTCCTGTTTGAAAGCGCCAATCGTTTGTGACCCGCAATATGGTGGGGAGCCTATTTTCTTATCGAGCCTTAAACGTAAATTTAACCTTAAAAAGGATACCGAGGAAATGCCTTTGATACAGCGGGTTGCCCTTCATGCACACTCACTCACATTTGCCCTCATGAACGGCGATCCGGTGCGGGTAGAGGCGCCATATCCGAAGGATTTTGAAGTATTGGTGAAGCAACTAAACAAGTTTGGCGTTTAGTTAGCACGATTTTAGTGTGCATCCGATAAGAAACTGTATGAAACCATATCTCTAAACCTTATTGCGATGCAATTGAATACGCTACGATTGACGCTCATTTTATTCCTATCTCTTCCCTTTATGATGATTGGGGAGACCTTGGCACAAAATGTCAAAAAAAACGACATCATACTGAAACGGGACAGTACCCGAATTCAGGCTATCATTACGCAAATGACCTATGAAAAGATAAATTATAGGGATCTGGGAACGAAGGATAGCACCAAGACCTATATTTACCTTGACGAGGTTGCAAAAGTTTATCTCAAAAGCGGAAAGATCATCAATGTAAGAGATTCTGTGTTGGCAGGTCGCATTCCACCCGATTCTATAGGTCAATACGCCGACCTTGCCAACTTACCTCAGAATGAATTTGAGAAAAGTGTGGTAATGGCCAATTCGGACCAACTACGGGATAAATTTCAGTATTACAATGATAAAGCCATTGATGGCAAAAGAGGGGCTATAATCTTTACCTCATTTGGCATAGCATCCCTTATTTCTGGGTTGATTATAGCCAATTCCGGCTCCGATTCGGACAATAAGAAAATTGGTAACACTTTGGCAGTTGCCGGAACCGTCGTAGGGGGCGGCCTTGGGCTGATTACCTTCAACAATTACAAACGCAACCGGAAAAAGGCAAAGATGGTGCAGACGGAACTCGAAAGGAGGAATCAACCGCTTACGCTGGGACTAACCCCGTCTATCAATCTTGCAACACAATCGACATATATAAGCCTGAAAATGAGCTTTTAATGCATAAAAAAAGGCTGAAAGTTGAAACGTCCAGCCTTTTTTTATGCATTCCAGTTCTTAGAATTTGAAGCTAACTCCAATTTTAAGCGGTACAAAAGATCTGTTACCTCCTCCAACTTCAGCAAACACTGCAGTAGTTGGTTTGAAGTAGTAACGGGCACCCGCAAATACACCTACTGTTACACCACTTCCATAATCGTCATGGTATATTCCACTGTATCCACCTGGCGCTTTATAATTTGCAATTGTATATCCCAACACAGGACCTGCATAAAGATCCAAATTGTCCATTTTCAAGAAATGCTTACCATAGTGATACGAACCTCTTGCAGCAATGGTAAAGAAGTTATATTTCCAATTGTAGCCAGACCATCCATTTTTCCAAGATACAAAATCAGCCTGACCACCTACACTGATAAATTCATGAATTCCTTGTTCATACGATGCTCCAACACCAAAACCTCCACCAAAACCATTTCCACCACCCAGGTTGATACCGGCATTCAATAATTTATCTCCTTTTTCATACTGAGCAAATGCTTTTTCAGATGTTACGCTTAGGACAGCAGCAACTAAAAGCAAGAATAGAGTCTTTTTCATGATAATAAATGTGTTATTGAATTTTGATAATGATGCAAAGTAAGAGCATTATTTCAATGTGACAAGGCTTGTGAACATATAACTTATTATTTGGGTAGAGTTTGAACAAAATAAGCTACTTCTCAAGACTTTTTTGTCAAATTTATTCTACACCCTCCCTTAATTTATCCTTAAATACCTTCTTAAATTTGTCCAACTTAGGTGCAATCACGAAGGCGCAATATCCTTGATCCGGATTATTTGCAAAGTAGTTTTGATGGTAATCCTCGGCTGGAAAAAACTTTACCGCAGGTGTAATTTCCGTCACAATAGGCTTACTATAAGCCCCGGATTTATCCAATTCTTCTTTGGCTTTTTCAGCCTGTCTTTTTTGCTCGTCATTGTGGTAAAAAATGACCGATCTATATTGCGTTCCCACATCATTTCCCTGTCTGTTCAATGATGTTGGATCGTGGCTTCTAAAAAACGCTTCCAAAAGATCTGAATACGTTATTACCTTAGGGTCAAACACAACCTCTACGCATTCGGCGTGCCCGGTTTCTCCCGTACAAACGGCTTTATAGGTAGGATTAGGGTCGTGACCACCTGAATATCCCGAAACCACCTTTTTTACACCATCCAAAGACTCCAAAACCGCTTCTGTACACCAAAAGCACCCAGTCCCAAGTGTTGCCACTTCAGTACCTTCCATATTCACATTTGTTTCATCGAGAGCAGCAGTACTTTTATCCATTGTTTTCTTTTGTTTTTTATCCGATTGAGCGCATGATATTACAACCATACCACACAAAATCAGGAAAGTAAAAAGTGAGACGGTTGTTTTCATTGATTGAGAAAAATCTTGATTAATTATCACCTGAACAACTGCAAATCAAAGAAAGTTTATTCTGTGGATGACAGATATTTTACGAAATTTGCCATACCAGGCAGTATTTCAGGAATGAATGTTGCCTCCCGGCTCATATATATCCTCATCATGACCTATTTACATTTCAAAGCACTCCACATCATATTCGTAGTAAGCTGGTTTGCCGGACTGTTTTACATACCCCGTTTGTTCGTGTACCATACCGAGGCAAATGACAAGCCAGAACCAGAACGGAGCATTCTCATTGCACAATTTAAAAAAATGCAAATGCTGCTATGGAAAGCCATAATGATACCTGCCTGCTACCTTGCAATCCTGTTTGGTGCTATCCTGATATATCTAACGCCTTCATGGCTAGATCAGGACTGGATGCAGCTTAAACTCGCTTTTGTGGCAGGATTGCTCATATATCACCTATATACAGGAAAAATAAGAAATGAATTAAGTGAAGGCAAGTTCCGCTTTACTTCCTTCCAGCTCAGGCTGTTCAATGAAATTGCGACCATTTTCCTGTTCTCGATTGTTTTCCTCGTTGTCTTAAAAAATACCGTAGACTGGCTTTGGGGAGTTTTGGGTCTTATAGTCTTTGCAGTATTGATGATGACTGCCGTGAGAATCGTGAAACAGATCCGTGAGAAAAATAAAGCTAACTCCACTGAGCGTTAAAAATTTATTTAAACTTCTTACTTGAAATTCTCAAATTGGTTTAGTTATATTTGCAATAACAAAAATCGCCTGTAAAAGGCCTTGATACAAAAAATATGAAATTTACATTGAATACTATGGGTTGGTGGCGCAGTCGTCTTAAACGGATGGACTGATCTACGCTATTGCATGGTATACAAATGAAAATATACTTTCCTTGCGGCTCGCTGTCCTTCCGACAGCGAGCCGTTTTTTTTAAAATACTATTCCAAATTTGAAATGATACCTTCTAACAAAACTTATCAAATATCAACCAGTTATAGAAAATTACTGGCCGACACACTTACACCAGTTTCTATTTACCTGAAACTTCGTGATCGATTTGTCAATACCATTTTACTCGAAAGCTCAGATTACCATGGTAACGAAAACTCATTTACATATATCTGCTGCGACCCTGTTGCTTCCTTTAAATTGAATAACGGGGTCGTTAGTCAGCGTTTTCCCGACCATACCAGCCAGGAATATACCTTGGATAAACCCAAGGATGCGGTACAGGCGCTGTATGGATTTGCACAAAGTTTTGTTTCCGAAAAAAATCAATTTCCGTTCATTACCAACGGTTTATTTGGACATATAACCTACGACGCTGTTTCGTATTTTGAGGACATTACGATACAGCCATCAACGCCTGAAACCGAGGTTGCCCAGATTATGTATCAGGTATACCGTTATGTGATCGCCATCAATCACTTTAAAAATGAGCTCTATATATTCGAACACCATTATGAAGGTGGTGATGAAGGAATAGGTCTGGAACAGATAGAAATTCTGATCAAAAACCGCAATTTCCCTCAATACGATTTCAAAATTAAGTCTGATGAAACCTCAAACGTGACGGATGACGAAATGAGAACCGTGATCCAGAAAGGAATAGACTACTGTCTTCGTGGTGATGTGTTTCAGATTGTTCCTTCCCGCCGGTTCAGCCGCGATTTTCAGGGTGATGAATTCAATGTATACCGTGCATTGCGATCGATAAACCCATCGCCATACCTGTTTTATTTTGACTACGGCAACTATAAAATCTTTGGCTCATCTCCCGAAAAGCAAATATTTATTAAGAACGGACAGGCTGAAATTCACCCGATTGCAGGCACATTCCGCCGTACAGGTGACGACCAGGCCGATGCCGAAGCCGCTCAAAATCTGTTGAATGACCCGAAAGAAACTGCTGAACATGTCATGCTGGTAGACCTCGCGCGTAATGACCTTAGCAGAAGCTGTGACGCCGTGAAAGTGACCAACTATAAAGAAGTTCAGTACTACTCACACGTGATTCATTTGGTGTCAAAAGTGGTTGGAAAAATGAACGAAGGGGTAAATCCACTCCAATTAGTTGCTGATACTTTCCCTGCCGGAACCCTGTCGGGCGCACCGAAGCACAATGCCATGAAACTGATTGACGGGATGGAGACTACCAACCGGAGCATTTATGGAGGCGCTATTGGTTTTATGGATTTCAACGGAGATTTTAACCATGCCATAGCTATACGTACCTTCCTCAGCAAAGACAATACCTTGTTTTATCGCGCAGGAATGGGCGTTGTTGCTAAGTCGGTTGTAGAGAGCGAATTGCAGGAAATCAATAGCAAGCTTGCTGCGTTGCGGAAGGCTATTGAAGTTGCAGAGGATATTTAAGCCTAGCAATTTTAGATTCTGTTGCGGGCAACTGCATTACCCAAATTATTAAATCAAGAACAAAAAGGCCAACAGCTGAATGCTGACAGCCAATAGCCGACTATATATGAAAATCCTTGTTATTGACAACTACGATTCTTTCACCTACAACCTGGTTTATATCTTGCGTGAGCTGCACGATCAGGTTGATATTTACCGAAACGACAAGATCAGTCTTGAAGACGTAGGTGCGTACGATAAAATTTTACTTTCTCCCGGACCCGGAATTCCTTCGGAAGCGGGCATTTTACAGGATGTTGTACGCACGTATGGTCCTTCTAAAAGTATTCTTGGAATCTGTCTGGGCCACCAGGGAATTGGCGAGGTATATGGCGCCGAACTCGAAAATATGACCGACGTACTACACGGAATCAGCGACACGGCCTACGTAACCGACCCGGAAGATCGCATTTTCAAAGGCCTTCCTACGGAGATAAAAGTAGGGAGATATCACTCCTGGACCGTCATACCAGAAACCATGCAAGGCGATTTAAAAATAACAGCAGTGGACAACCAGGGAAGAGTAATGGGGCTTACTCATACAAAATATGACGTAAAAGGACTTCAATTTCACCCTGAATCTGTACTGACAGAGCACGGCAAGGACATGCTACAGAACTGGTTACGTATTTGATAAAAATGTCCTATACAAGATCAAATACATTAAAAATACATTGAGGTTATGAAAGCGATTCTAAGTAATCTGTTTGAATATAAAGTATTAACCAAGCAACAATCCAAAGAAATCCTGATCGGAATTAGTTCGGGTAAGTATACCAATTCTGAAATTGCTTCCTTTCTTACCATATACGCGATGCGCAGTATTACGGTAGAAGAATTGGAAGGATTCCGTGACGCGATGCTGGAAATGTGCCTGTCGGTGGACCTTTCTGCCTACGACCCCATCGATGTTTGTGGTACTGGCGGAGATGGTAAAGATACTTTCAATATCTCCACGCTATCGTGTTTTGTTGTAGCGGGAGCAGGACAAAACGTGGCGAAACATGGAAATCATGGTGTGTCGTCCTTATGCGGTTCCTCTACGGTTTTAGAATACCTGGGAGCCAAATTTACCAATGAGAAAGACATTCTTGAAAAACAGATAGCCACAGCAGGAGTGTGTTTTTTACATGCCCCGCTTTTTCATCCAGCCATGAAAAATGTGGCACCCGTCCGCCGCGAATTGGGCGTGAAAACCTTCTTCAACATGCTGGGCCCCATGGTAAATCCGGTATCGCCTCAAAAACAATTGGTAGGGGTGTTTAGTCTTGAATTAGCCCGGCTTTTTGCTTATCTTTACCAACAAACCGATAAGCGCTTTTTAGTACTTCATGCACTTGACGGATACGATGAAGTGTCATTAACAGGCTCGTTTAAGATCATTACAGCTCATTCTGAGCAAGTTTTAACTCCTTCACACCTGGGGTTGAACACCTTACGAGCCGAGCAGCTTTCGGGAGGAGAAACAGTGGAGGCATCGGCGAAGATCTTTATGAATGTTTTGAATAATGAAGCCACAGAAGCTCAAAAACAAGCCGTTTTGGCCAATGCATCTCTGGCTTTGTATTGCGCCAATCCACAAAATTCATTAAGCGACTCGGTAGCGATGGCAAGGGAGTCACTCGAAAGCGGAAAAGCATTGCGCAGTTTCAAAAAATTAATCGAAATATAGGTCTCAGTACGTATTTTGAATAAACCGTTACAGTTATTTTGAAGATTAGAGTTTCTATGTTGTATCGTTTCCTAACCCTTTTATTACTGCTGACTGCTTATTGCTTCGTAGCCGAGGCGAAAAAAAAGGAGGCGGGTGAAGAAAAAAAGAAATACCAACGCTTGCTCTACATCCCCAAAGATTACAGCGCCAAAAAGAAATACCCCCTGGTTATATATCTTCACGGAAGTTCACAAAAGGGAAACGACCTCAATAAATTAAAAGCGTATGGCCTGCCACAGTTAATAGATCAGGGTGCAAATTTTGAGTTTATTATAGCTGCACCACAGTGTCCCTCAGAAGCACCCCTTTGGTCATCTGAAAACTGGTTCGACGCTCTTTTCGAGGAACTTACAACCAAGTATAATATCGACACCGATCGCGTATACCTTACAGGGATCAGCATGGGAGGAGGAGGAACATTTGAAGTAGCCAAGAAGAATCCGGATAAATTTGCCGCGTTGGTGCCTTTATGTGCATGGCAGAGTTCTGCAAGCGATATATGTAAATTGAAAAACATCCCAATCTGGACACTACATGGTGCCGCCGATGACATTGTGCCCATATCCCAGACCGAGGAAAAAGTGAAGAAATTAAAGGAATGCCATGGAAATATCAAATTTAGCTCGCTTGAAAACGAGGGACATGGCATTCAATGGATATATGGAGATCAGGAAAAATATCGAATTTTTGACTGGATGTTAAGTCATAAGAAAAAATAAGGCCGATGAATATATTAGAAAAAATTGTTGCCCGTAAGCGGGAAGAAATAGCAGAGGCTAAAACCATCCGATCAATTTCCGATCTGATGCAGGCCCCATTGTTTACACGTCAGACAATTTCACTCTCAGCGGCTCTAAAAACGGCAGAAAAGCCGCAGATCATATCTGAATTCAAGAGAAAGTCACCCTCAAAAGGTATCATCAATGGCGATGTTAACCCTGCTGAGGTAACGTCAACCTACGTAGCTGCGGGTGCTGCGGCACTTTCCGTACTCACCGATATAGACTTTTTTGGGGGCTCTTTCGATGATTTCGCCAAAGCGCGCGAAGCTAACCCCGGCATACCCATGTTGCGGAAAGACTTTATGGTAGATGAATATCAACTTTATGAAGCAAAGGCGATTGGAGCGGATATTGTTTTACTCATTGCTGCCTGTCTGACAGCCCAGGAAGTGCGGTCTCTAAGTTTGAAAGCACATGAATTGGGTCTAGAAGTATTGCTGGAAGTACATAGTGCCGAGGAGTTAAAAGAAACCCTGTGCGACAGCGTTGATATGGTAGGCGTAAACAACAGAAACCTCAAAACATTTGAAACTTCTGTTGAAACGTCCATCGAATTAAGCCAGTTAATACCTGATTCATTCGTAAAAATTTCTGAGAGTGGATTGAAAGACGCAGAAACTATCGCACGCCTGTACCAACACGGGTATAAAGGCTTTCTGATAGGCGAAACTTTTATGAAAACCGTAAATCCAGGAGCCGCACTCCAAGATTTACAAAATGATTTATCAAAATTTAATCATCTAAATCCTCTGGTAGTATGAAAATCAAAGTTTGTGGAATGCGCCAGCAAAGCAATATCGAAGAATTAGTAGAGCTGAAACCCAACTACATCGGTTTTATCTTTTACGAAAAATCACCTCGTTTTGCAGGAGAAGAATTGAATGAGGAATACATCAAATCGATTCCAAATGATATCAAGAAAGTAGGGGTTTTCGTAAACGCCAATCCAGGTTATATACTAGATACGGTTAAAAAATATGACCTGCAATATGCGCAATTACATGGCAACGAATTGCCGGATATATGCCGTAGTTTGCGCCAAAAAGGGGTGAGTATCATCAAAGCATTCTCGATCGACGATAGCTTCAATTTTGCAATGCTAAACAATTACAAGTCGGTATGTGACCTGTTCTTGTTCGATACAAAAGGGGATCATCCGGGCGGTAATGGTACCACATTCAACTGGAAATTATTAGAAAAATACGATAACGAAAAACCGTTCTTCCTCAGTGGTGGCATCGGTCCTGATAACATTGAGGACATCATTAGTCTCTCTAAAAAGCTCCGTATCTACGGCATAGACTTAAACAGCAAGTTCGAAATCGAGCCTGGCATTAAGGATATACCTAAATTGGAAGAGTTGTTTGGGATGATAAGAGTAAAAGAGGAGGAAGAAGCAGAAGCTTAACTAAATATGATGGCATCAGTAGCAGAAAAAAACTTGTATCAGGTTAACAGCCGTGGGTATTACGGAACATTTGGAGGAGCATTTATACCTGAAATGCTGTATCCCAATGTGGAAGAACTTCGGGAGCATTATTTGCAGATTATTTCAGACCCCTCGTTTCAAGCGGAGTACAACGATCTTCTTCGTAATTACGTAGGGCGTCCAACCCCACTTTACAAAGCGAACAGATTATCAGAGAAATACAATACCAATATCTTCCTCAAACGTGAAGACCTTTGCCATACGGGAGCACACAAGGTAAACAATACCATTGGACAAATTTTGCTCGCTAAACGGCTCGGAAAAAAACGTGTAGTGGCAGAAACCGGGGCCGGACAACATGGAGTGGCTACCGCTACGGTTTGTGCGCTCATGAACATCGAATGCATCGTTTACATGGGTGAACTTGATATAGAACGTCAGGCTCCGAATGTGGCCCGTATGAAAATGCTTGGCGCAGAAGTACGCGCAGCTACCTGCGGATCTAAAACATTGAAAGATGCAACCAACGAAGCCATGCGTCACTGGATCAACAACCCGGTAGATACGCACTATATCATCGGTTCAGTGGTAGGTCCTCATCCATATCCCGATATGGTTGCACGTTTCCAATCCATTATTTCAGAGGAAATGCGTTGGCAACTCAAAGAACAAACCGGAAAAGAAACACCTGACTACGTGGTGGCCTGTGTTGGGGGAGGAAGTAATGCCGCAGGTGCATTTTATCATTTTCTGGATGAGGAACAGGTTAAACTCGTAGCTGTGGAAGCCGCAGGCCAGGGAGTTCATTCTGGACATTCGGCAGCCACTACTGCGCTGGGCAAGCCCGGGGTGTTGCACGGAAGCCGTACCATCCTCATGCAAACTGAAGATGGACAGGTAACTGAACCCTATTCTATATCAGCTGGGTTAGATTATCCTGGTATCGGACCTCAACATGCATATTTATTTGACAGTGGACGAGGAACATTCCTTTCTGCCACAGACGATGAGGCTGTTCAAGCCGCTTTTGAACTCACACGCCTTGAGGGTATTATTCCTGCATTGGAATCTTCTCATGCACTAGCAGTGCTTGGCAAGCTAGGTGCCACCCCGAACGAAACGGTGATTCTCAACCTCTCGGGCCGGGGAGACAAGGATATGGCTACCTATATGAAGTATATCGACTAATTGGCAGTCAAAACGGACTGAAAATGGGTTACATAACCCTTTGTATCGTAACATTTTAAATGATTATTAATCCTTAACCCAACTACGAATGAACATTAAAATGCTCTTTTTAGCCGGACTACTCTTACTGGGTTCCGTTGCCTGTACTTCAAATAACCAAACACCACCTAAGAAAATGTTACGTCACGTTGTTTTATTCAAATTCAAAGATGCTGCAACTCCAGCACAAGTGAAAGAGGTAGAAGACGCTTTCCGTGAGCTGCCCTCTAAAATAAAAGAGATTAAAGGATTTGAATGGGGTACCAACAACAGCCCGGAAGGCTTGTCGCAAGGCTTCACACATGTATTTTTTGTATCATTCAACAGCGAAGAAGATCGCGCGGTATATTTGCCTCATGCGGAGCATAAAGCTTTTGTAAAGGTATTAGAACCACATCTTGATAAAGCCTTGGTTGTTGACTACTGGACTAAAGAATGAATCGAATAACTAAACTTTTTAAGGAAAGCACAAATCAAGAAGGTCTGTTAAATGTCTATTTTACAGCAGGTTTTCCAAAGCTAGACGATACCCTAAAAGTATTGACAGCACTTCAAGAGGGAGGCGCTGATCTGGTTGAAATAGGAATGCCGTATTCAGACCCTGTTGCTGACGGCGAAACGATCCAAAAAAGCAATGACCAGGCGCTGGAAAATGGCATGACTGTCCGTATTCTCTTTGACCAGCTCAAAGACATGCGCCAGACCATCAACGTTCCTGTTTTGTTGATGGGATATGTTAATCCGGTATTGCAGTATGGTATAGAGGATTTCTGTAAAAAGTGTGCGGAGGTGGGTGTAGACGGGCTTATTCTACCCGATCTACCTCTGGATGTATACGAATCTGAATACAAGCACATTTTTGATGCTCACGGTATTCTGAATATTTTCCTGATAACACCTCAAACATCGGAAAAACGCATCAGACAAATTGACGAGGTTGGTGAAGGTTTCATTTATACCGTTTCCTCTGCAAGCGTAACAGGCTCTAAGAGTGGCGTAAGCGGGGATATGGAAGCATATTTCAACCGCTTAAATGCCATGAATCTTCAAAATCCAAGACTCATAGGTTTTGGAATTAAGGATCATGCAACCTTCAAAAAAGCCTCTGAATACGCTGCTGGTGCCATTATTGGCAGTGCCTTTATACGAGTGCTTGAACAAAGCAACAACTTGTCCGAAGACATCAAAAACTTTGTATACCAGGTAAAAAATGTGTCTCAGGAAGAAATCAATGCTTAATACCTTCCTGACAAATCGCTGAAAGGATTTCCTAAAACAACCCAATCATGGGTTGTTTTTTGTTTTATGGAACATCATAAATTATACTTTTCATAGGGTTTAGCCCATTTATTACATCATTTGGTCGGGTAAAATGCTTATATTACTTCGTTTTATGCAGAAATTGTAACCCGCACTTTTTCTATACGAAATAACGTTAATAAAGCACTAAGCATTTACCGCGAACCATGATGACTCCATTCTCACCAGCAATGGAAGGCCTGCTGCTACGCATTCAGGAATACCGACAAAAGTATTATCAAAACAAATTGCTGAAAGGGTTGATCTTTTCAGTAGCCTTGTTGCTTACGGTATATCTATGCTTTAACACCTTAGAGTATTTTGGTCGGTTTAGCTCCACGGTTCGGGGCCTATTGTTTTTTGGCTTCCTGGCGGTTTTAACGTTTTCAGTGGTTCAGTGGGTTATTCAGCCGATTATACATCTCATAGGGCTTAAAAAGCCCATGTCCGATGAAGAGGCCGCGATTCAAATCGGCGCATATTTTCCCGAAGTAGGAGATAAGCTTGTCAATACGCTTCAGCTCCGAAATTTAAACATAGCTCAGTCCGACTTAATTGAAGCCAGTATACAGCAAAAATCGGGTCAATTACTGATCGTTAAATTTTCGGATGCCATTCGTTTCAACGAAAATAAAAAATGGCTTCGATATGCGATTTATCCGGTTGCAGCCATGGCTGCCATTCTTCTTTTCAATCCTTCCTTCTTTACTTCCAGTTCAGAACGCATTATCCATTTTCAAAAAAATTATACATATGCACCATTTTCATTTGTGCTGGAAAACAAGAATTTAAAGGCATTTAGGAATGAAGACTTTGTACTAAAATTGAAACTGAAAGGTGATGCTTTGCCTGAGGCAGTATACCTGGTGCAGAATGGTAGTCGCTTTAAACTCCAGGCAGAAGGCAATCATGAATATTCGTATACATTCAAGAATATACAACGGCCTGTAGCATTCTCATTTGACGCTGCCGGATTTACCTCCGATGAATACAAAATCGAAGTGGCAGAGCGGCCATCTCTACTTTCGTTCGATGTAAATCTGCATTATCCCGCATATTTGAATAAGCCGGCCGAAACATTAAATAATGTAGGTAATTTAACAATACCCGAAGGAACTACAGTAGAGTGGAAATTCAATACCTCTTCTACCAAGTCCTTAGGTATCCGCTTTGAAAACGATTCACTGCTATACAAAGCCAAGGAAAGTGGGGGAGACCAGTTTGAGATCCGTCGTGCTATGCGAAAATCAGCCCAGTATCAGGTAACCATGCAAAATAATGACGTGAAAAACGCTGATAAAATAGGGTATTATATCAATGTCATTCCAGACCGGGCTCCGGCTATGAGTCTGGAAAACTTTCAGGATACAACGCTATATAACTATCTGGTATTAGGTGGGTCCATCAATGATGATTACGGGTTTTCGCAGCTTCGGTTATTTTATTCTATCCATCGCGAAAACGCCAAAGAACCAACCGCTTCCAAGAGTTTGCCAATACCTTTTAACAAAACGGTAAATACCCAGAGTTTTTTCTTCCAATGGTATGTAGATAGCCTTAAGCTGGCCCCCGGAGATAAAATAGAATACTATGCCCAAGTGTGGGACAACGATGGCGTAAATGGCCCAAAAAGTACCCGTTCTCGTGCGGTGCAGTTTACAGTACCCTCCAAACACCAAATGGAAGCAGAATTAAAATCGTCCGAAAAAGAAACAGAAAAGCAGATGCAGTCGGCGATGAAAAAGGCTCAGAGTCTTCAAAAGGACCTGAATAACCTGGATAATAAACTCAAAACCAATAAGGAGATTGATTTCAAGGAGCAAAAGCAAATTGAAGAACTATTAAAAAAACGTGAAGAGCTGATCAACGAACTGCAAGCCTTACAAGAAAAACATCAGAGCCAGCAGGATAAGGCACAGCAGATTAACCAACAAAGTCCCGAATTAAAGGCAAAAATTGAGCAGCTACAAAAGCTGATGAATGAATTGACTGACAAGCAAACTGAGAAGCTATATCAGGAAATGAAAAAGCTTTTGGAGCAAAAACAAAGTGAGCGACTCAACTCCATGATGGAGAAGCTTAAAAACAAAGAGCAAAATCTTGAAAAGGAGCTCGAACGAACCATGAAACTGTTTAAGCAAATGCAGCTCGAACAACAAATGGAAAATTTGGTGGCAAAACTTAACGAATTGGCTGAAAAAGAAAACGAATTGGCTGATAAATCGGACAAAAATGAATCCAACAAGAATGCTGAGGACAAAAAGGGTAAAAATGAAGCATTAAAGCAACAACAGGAGGATATCGAGAAAGAGTTTGAAAAGACCAAAGAAGAAGCTGCGGAAACCGAAAAACTCAGTGATGAACTCGAGCAAAATGTGAACATGGAAAAAGAGGAGCAAAAAAACGCCTCTGAGCTCATGAATCAAAGCAAAAAGAACCTGGATAAACAAGAGAATAAGAAAGCTTCTGAAAATCAAAAAAAAGCGGCAAAATCCATGGAAACCATGGCTAAGTCTATGCAGGCCTCTATGGATTCCGCTGAAATGGAACAGGCACAGGAAGATTTGGACGCATTACGGGATATACTAGAAAACCTGATCACTCTTTCATTTGATCAGGAAGCACTCATGAAAGATTTTAGGGGCGTTAATCTACAAGATCCACGATTTGTCAAACTGGGACAGCAACAACTTAAACTGAAAGACGATGCCAAAGTTGTTGAAGATAGCCTTTATGCGTTGGCAAACCGCGTGGTGCAAATACAATCCTTCATAACCCGTGAATTGAATGACATGAAGCTATATATGAATGAAAGTGTGAAAGGCATAAAGGACAGACAGCTCAGTATAGCCACTTCTAAACAACAATTTGCTATGACGTCTATGAACAATCTTGCACTGATGCTCAGCGACGTATTCAAACAAATGCAAGATCAAATGGCAATGGCTATGCCTGGAAGCGGAAAAGGTAAGAAAGGCAAGCAAAAGGGCGAAAAAGGCATGGGTGAGCGCCAGGAAAAACTAAATGGTGAAATGAAAAAGCTAGGTTCGGGACAGAAAGGGGAGGGGGGAAGCGCCGAACAAATTGCACGTATGGCTGCCGAGCAATACGCGATACGCAAAGAGGTAGAACGTATGATAGAGGCCCTAAAAGGAAGTGCACAGGGCAAAGAACTGGAAAAAGAACTTCGTGAGATTGCGCAAAAAATGGATGAAACCGAAACAGACCTGGTAAACAAGAGGATCTCACCGGAATTGATCAAACGAAATCAGGAAATCACGACACGCTTGCTCGAGTCAGAAAAAGCTATGCGCGAACAGGATGAGGATGAACAACGTAAGGCGCATGCCGCCAAGCAACTCCCCAAACGCCCCCCAGCTGCATTCGAAAAGTACATTCAGGAAAAAGAAAAACAAACCGAACTGTTGCGCACCATTCCGCCGGCGTTTTCTCCATTCTACAAACGAGAGGTGGATACCTATTTCAAAAAATACCAGTCTAAAAATTAATTTATTGATACTCAGTCGTTTTTTACATACGTTAAAGTGATACGCCATGATCGCTTTAACGTTGTGCTATGGCCTCAAGTATGGCTTGAGTGATCTTAATCAGATACTTAGTATCTTTGCAGATTAGCCAAGACTTTATATTTAATTATTGTTATAACAACTAATTTGTATCTGTAAGTTACAAATATTACTAATCACTCCATTATGCTTGCGTTCTTTTCGGAAGAAATAGATTTTAAGGTTCCACAGTCCGTGAAAACTAAAACATGGATCAAAACAATCTCACAATCAGAAGGTTACAAAATAGGCGATCTTAACTATATATTTTGCTCTGACGACTACTTATTGGAAGTAAATCGGGAATACCTGGATCACGACTACTATACAGATATAATAACCTTTGATAGCAGCGAGGATGAAGACAAATTGGAAGGTGATATTTATGTAAGTGTAGATCGTGTGCGTGATAATGCATCTAACTTAAACGTACCTTTTGAGACTGAATTACGCCGGGTACTCATTCATGGCCTTTTGCATTTAATTGGCTTTGAGGACTCAACAGATGAATTAAAAGCTATAATGAGAGCTAAGGAAGACGCTTGTCTTCAACTATTTTAAAATATTTCCACGTGGAACACTTTAATTAAAGTACTTCAACGAGATTCAACGAGAATAAATCAAATATATGTTTCCAGAATATGATGTGATTGTAGTAGGCGCCGGACATGCCGGTTGTGAAGCAGCAGCCGCAGCAGCTACCATGGGCTCCTCGGTTCTACTCATCACGATGAATATGCATACCATTGCACAGATGTCCTGCAACCCTGCCATGGGCGGCGTAGCGAAAGGACAAATAGTGCGAGAAATTGATGCCTTGGGCGGACAGTCCGGAATTGTCAGCGATAAGACCATGATACAGTTCCGCATGCTCAACTTATCAAAAGGACCCGCCATGTGGAGTCCCCGCTGCCAAAGCGACCGGGTACTTTTTGCCCAAGAATGGCGAAATATTTTAGAAAGCAACCCAAACGTAGACTTCTGGCAGGACACCGCCAGCCAGATTATCGTTGAGGACGGAAAAGCACGTGGTGTTAAAACAAGTTTAGGTGTCGAGATTCGATCCAAAGCAGTTGTACTTACCAATGGAACATTCCTCAACGGACTTATTCATATTGGAGAGAAAAACTTTGGAGGTGGACGTACTGGCGAAAAGTCCGCCACCGGTATCACGGAACAGCTTGTGGAATTAGGTTTTGAAGCTGGTAGAATGAAGACCGGAACCCCTCCTCGTGTAGATGGGCGGTCGCTCGATTATTCCAAAATGGAAGAGCAACCCGGCGATGAAAACCCTAGCAAGTTTTCCTATACCGATACAAAACCGCTGACCCAGCAACGCAGCTGCTGGATTACCTATACCAATTCTGAAGTTCACGAAATATTGCGTACCGGTTTTGAGAAGTCACCCATGTTCTCCGGCCGCATCAAAGGGATTGGTCCTAGGTACTGTCCATCCGTAGAGGACAAGATTAACCGCTTTGCAGACAAAGATCGGCATCAGGTTTTTGTTGAGCCAGAAGGCTGGGACACTGTAGAGGTATATGTAAATGGTTTCTCTACCTCCCTACCCGAAGACGTTCAGTACGCCGCTTTGCGCAAAATACCCGGTTTTGAAAATGCTAAAATGTTCAGGCCCGGATACGCAATCGAATACGATTACTTTCCACCGACCCAATTAAAATCGACCCTTGAGACACACTTAATTGGTGATCTCTTTTTTGCCGGACAAATTAATGGAACTACTGGTTACGAAGAAGCGGCTTGTCAAGGACTAATGGCCGGTATCAATGCACACCGAAATGTAAAAGGATTATCCCCTTTCATTCTTAAGCGTTCCGAAGCCTATATCGGAGTGCTCATTGACGACCTTATTAATAAAGGTACTGAGGAACCCTATCGTATGTTTACATCACGCGCGGAGTACCGTACGCTCCTACGTCAGGACAATGCAGATATACGTCTTACGCAAAAAGGAAATGAAATAGGTTTAGCCAGCGATGAACGCTTAAAAAATGTTCAAAGAAAACTGAACGCTGTTGAAGAAATTATCGCCGCCCTGTCAGCTACAAAAATTGCCCCCGAAGAAATTAATTCGGCACTAGAAGAAATAGGCACGGCCACCATCCGTGAAAAAATTACACTGACCCAACTCATCAAACGTCCTCAGATTTCAATTGATCAGTTGGCAGCCGTAAGTCCTAAAGTTTCTGAAATTATAAGCGCACATACCGAAGATGCCATTCAACAAGCGCAAATTCATTTGAAATACGATAGCTATATTGAAAAGGAAATGCTCCTTGTTGAAAAAATGAATCGATTGGAAGACCTCACCATTGTTGAAAATTTCAATTATGACGCGGTGAGTTCCCTCTCCTTTGAAGGAAGGGAAAAGTTAAAACGAACCAGACCAACCACCATTGGTCAAGCTTCCCGAATCAGTGGAGTAAGCCAGTCCGACATTTCTGTATTAATGCTTTTTATAGGTCGATAAATGCCATTAGAAACACTCAAAAATTGCCCCGTTTGTCAAGGTTCCAGTTTCAGCAATTATCTGAATGTGGAAGACTTCACCGTGTCCCATAAAGAATTTACCATTCAACAATGTAACGCGTGCTATTTCTTATTCACCAATCCTCGTCCACCCATGGAGGAAATCGGTGCCTATTATCAATCCGAGGACTACATTTCTCATCATGATGATGCAAAAAATCTCATGAGCAAAGTATATACATCGGTAAGAAATCATACAATAAAAGGTAAAGTAAACCTCATCAATGAGCTTCATTCCAAAAAAGGAAAGCTCCTGGATATTGGCTGCGGAACTGGTAATTTCATACAAGCGTGCAAAGAAAATGGGTGGCTCGTAAAAGCAACAGAACCCGACTCAGAGGCCAGAAATGTGGGCGCAACCCGACTGGGTTCCGAGATTTTTGATAGTATTAACGCTCCTGCTATACAGGACGAGCGGTTTGATATAATCACCATGTGGCATGTACTTGAACACGTACATAACCTTAATGAAGTAGTATCCTGGCTGCATGAACATCTCAACCCAAATGGAAAAATAATTATTGCAGTTCCCAATCCGCAATCCTTTGATGCCACATACTACAGACGCTTTTGGGCCGCCTATGATGTACCACGACACCTATATCATTTTACCAAAAGCACCATGAAAAAGTTGATGGATAATCATGGTTTGCACGTAACCAAAGTACTCCCTATGTGGTTTGATTCATTTTATGTGAGTATGCTTAGTACAAAGTATAAAGCGAACTCCGTAAACCTAATTAACAGCGCTAAAACCGGCCTTCTTTCTAATTTAAAAGGGAGGTCGGCTACGTTGGATGGAACCAATACGTCAAGTCTCATTTACATCATCACAAAAAAATAAACTGTTCACTAAACGAAACTCAAGCCCTCAATACCCTACCCGACGTATTGAGGGCTTTTATATAAGATCTCGTATGTATAAAACAATAGCCGTCGCGATCATCTGTTTGCTTTTCTTCGGTCGCTGTGCCCAGCAAATTGCGCCCACAGGTGGTAAAAAAGACACCATTTCACCTGAACTTATTCAGAGCATTCCCCTGAACAAGACCCTCAATTTTAAGGATAATAAAATAGAACTATTCTTCAATGAATACGTCGTGGTAGATAATATCACGCAAAAACTGATTATAACCCCCGAAGCTGATAATCCCTATACCTATAAATTGAACGGGACGTCGGTTGTATTAAACTTCAAAAAGCAATTCGAAGATAGTACCACATATACCCTCAGTTTCGGCGATGCAATCAAGGATTTCGCTGAAAGAAATCCAGCCAAAAACTTGAAAATGGTATTCAGTACAGGTAGCTCCCTGGACTCCGGCAGGGTTTATGGTACTTTGAGAGATGTACAAACCAACAAACCAATTTTTGATGCCCTGGTAGGCCTCTATAACATCAGTGATACGCTCAACGTGGCCAAGCAAAAGCCTTACTACTTCTCACGAACAGATAGCAGTGGTACATTCAGCATAGAAAATGTCCAGATAAAACCCTATCGGTTGATTGCCATAGACGATAAGAATCGGAATATGTTATACAACGCCAAAGATGAAAGAATTGGCTTTCTTGATAAACCTGTTAATACCGGTGCAGATTCAGTACACTATCAGCTGTTAATGGCGCTATCCGACAACACCCCCTTGAAAGTACAAAGGACCATTCCGAAAGTGAATAACTATACAGTTGTTTTCAGTAAGGCAATTGATCAACTCAAAGTAAATTTTAATAGCACCGATAGCCTCCCCTACCTGATAGAAAATGGTGCTCAAATCAAATTTTTCAATGTAGAACCACATGCAGATACCACGTTTGTGAAGCTAACTGCCATTGATTCTCTCGGTGCCACCACAGATTTCGAACAAAAAATAGCATTTCTTCCCGCACGCGGTAAACAGCGACAAAAAGATCCATTCGCCGTTAGCACCAAACCCGATCAAAATAAGGCAATAGCCTCTGCTTTTAGCTACCGTTTTACCTTTAACAAACCAGTTCAAAAAATTGACGAATCGAAAATTGAATTACTCACGGACAGTCTTACCCACGAAACTTTAAAAAATCTTACGTACAACTGGAATCCAACCAAAACAGAATTATCTGTAACTGCCCAATCGGCATCAAAAGACACCATCAAATGGGAAATTCCTCACGGCAGTGTCATTAGTGTGGAGGGTGATACATTAGAACGAACCTTACTGAAACATCCCGTTATCAAAGATGAGGATTATGGAATTTTACGCGGTTCTATTATCAATGCAGATACAGCCCAGCAATACATTGTAGAACTCCTGGACGAGCAGTATAAAGTGGTCGATTTCCATGTAGGTAATTCTTACAGCTTTATTCATATACCACAAGGAAAATACTTCCTACGAGCTATTGTAGACCTGAATAAAAATCGTCGGTGGGACACCGGGCAACTGGACAGTCTCAAACAGCCAGAGCCTATTATCTTTCTACCTGAAAAGCTGTTGATCAAAAGTAATTTCGAGTTAAACGATATCCACATAACACTGCCGAAATCGAACTTATGAAAATTTCTTGTTCACTTAGTGTGGATAACTATGTGTATAAGTCCAAAAAACTGTTGGTAAAACCACGCTTTCTGTTGACAACATTGTGGATAACCCCATTTTCGTGTGCATATCTTTTAGGTTTTCGCACTAGAGTGGGTAACTACCATCCAGCTTTTAGTTAACATATCGTTAATTCACTGTAGATATTGTGGATAACCTAAGGAGAACGCGAATAGGAGTTACCAACATTGAGATGTCAATAAATAATTTCTTACCTTGTGACTCAGCTCCTTAAATGTGTATAAAAATAAAATCTACAGTGGATAAATCCACATAGTTATCCACAAAATGTTAATAAGTATGTTAATCTTAAGTGAATAAGCTTCTTATACACATATCCACAACGCTAGAGAATAATAGTAAACAACAAAAAGAATTTTTTTATCTATTATGAAAAGGGGTTATGAGCTGTTGGTAATAGGTATCCTCCTTGGGGGGCCGGGCGCCGGATGGGCGCAGAGCGAAAGGCAAATGGCCGATGAATACTTCAAGCAGGATGATTGCAGCAAGGCTATTACGCTCTACGCTAATTCACTTCATAATGCCTTCGATAAGGGTGCTCTTAGAAATTATAGTTTATGCGTTGTAAAGAGCAAATCGTGGTCACAAGCAGATCAGTTTTACAAGCAACAGATTAAGCAAGATTTGCCCAATGCCTGTTGGTACTACCTAGCATGGGGAAGCGCTTTGGAGGCCCAAGGGAGGCCCCAAGAGGCGGTTAAAAAGTTTGAGCAAGCATTGCAGTCAACTAGTACTAAAATTGATCAGAAACGAGAAATTGCGGAGGAATTTAGGGCTATTAATAAGCCATTGTGGGCAAAGAATGCTTTTTTAGATATCCGATCAGTTACTAAAAGACAAGATCTATTTCATTTAGAATTGGCTAGTACGTATAGAGAGTTGAATGAGCCGGTTAATATGATCGACGAATTGCTTGCCTATGGTACCAGATATCAAAATACAGAGATCGTGCAATCCATGCTTCAGGATTTCATGCGGGATGAGAAGGAACAGGTACTGCTAGAAAAAGTACTGTATGAACGGATCCAAAAGTTTCCCAATGAAGGTTTTTACAACGAACTACTCATTTGGTACCAAATTCAACGAAAAGACTTCTATAAAGCATTTCTACAAGAGAGAGCGCTCGATAAAAGGTTTAAACACAATGGAAGCCGCTTGTATAATCTTGGAATGCTTTCCTTGCAAAATAGAGATTATGCCACAGCTGTCAGCGTCTTCGATTACCTGGTTAAGGAATATCCAGCGGGTCAACTCTACCCTATATCAAGAAGAATGGCTATTTTTTCTCGTGAAGAACAGGTCAAGAGTACCTTTCCGGTGAAGCGTTCGGAAGTAGAAAAGTTGCTTACCCAATACCAGCAGCTGATCGACGATTTGGGGATCAATCTGAGGACAATTGAGGCGCTTCGGAACATGGCTACGTTAAATGCATTTTATTTGAATGACTTCAAGAAGGCCATCAGTATTTTAGAAACGATTATACAAGCTGGTAAAGAAGATAAAAACTTTGTAGATAAGTGTAAGTTAGATTTAGGTGATATATACTTGTTGCAAGGTGAACCGTGGGAAGCATCATTAATATATTCTCAGGTTGAAAAATCTCAGAAGGATGATCACCTGGGTTACGAGGCCAAGTTAAGAAATGCCAAGTTGCATTATTATAAAGGAGAGTTCGAACTGGCAAAGTCTGTATTGGATATTTTAAAAAAGGCAACTACCAGAGAAATAGCTAACGACGCCAATAGTCTTAGTTTACTGATTATGGACAATACCGGTTTGGATAGTTCGGAGACTGCGATGAAGGAATACTCGAATGTAGAATTGCTGCTTTTTCAGAATAAGAAATATGAAGCACTGGATAGTCTTAGAAAACTTGAGATTAAGTATGCTAAGCATAGTTTGTCGGATGACATTCTTTTCCTAACGGCAAATACCCTCATGAAGCTCGATAGTAACCAGCAAGCCATGGCAATTCTAAGGACGCTATACGAAAAATTTGGCCAGGACATTTTGGGAGATGATGCGCTATATGCGATGGCTAAATTGAATGAAGAAAAATTGAATGATAAAGAGGAAGCAATGAAATTGTTTCAGGAACTGATGGAAAAATATCCCGGTAGTATTTTTGTGGCAGATGCCCGAAAGCGATTTAGACATTTGCGAGGTGATGTAGTGAACTAAACCAGGTATAAATAAAAAGGATGAAAAATGCGAAACTTCGACATTTTTCATCCTTTTTACATTTCAGTATTTGCGTCCTTTGGTACGATAAATCTCCTACATTCAAATCTCAGGGCTTATAAGTTGAATATAATTTATCGTAAATGATTCATTAATAGTTTTTTAAATGATAAAAATGATGTATCCATTTTTACAGCTACTTTTTCAAGTGACAGCAATGATTTAAGCCTTTCGGGTACATCTACCGATTTTCCAAGAGTTTCTTCCACAAGATCTATAAATTTGGCCGGATGAGCTGTCGACAGGAACACCCCGGTAAATTCTGAATGGTGCTGCTGCCGAAATTCTTCGAGAGCCTTATATGCAATTGCAGTATGTGGGCAAAGTACATAATTGGTATTCCCAAAAATTTCTCGAATTGTTTTTTGTGTTTGCTCATCATTGAAAAAATATCCTGAAATTTTTTCCTTAACCAAATTCCAGTCGTCATTAAAGAATCGGGTCATCCGTACAAAGTTGCTTGGATTCCCTACATCCATTGCATTCGATATTGTTGCTATAGATGCTACCGGTTCAAAGCTTCCGTTTGTAAGATATCTTGGTACGGCATTATTTACATTTGTCGCTGCTAGAAAGCGTTCAACTGGTAATCCCATGCGGTAGGCAAGAAGCCCTGCACTTAAATTGCCGAAATTTCCACTAGGAACAGAAAAAACTAGAGGCTTATTAAGTCCTTTTAATTGTGAGTAGGCGGCAAAATAGTAGAAGGATTGAGGAATAAGTCGTGCAATATTTATGGAATTAGCGGATGCAAGATTGAATTTTGCATTTAATTCTGAATCCAGGAAAGCCTCTTTAACCAGGTTTTGGCAATCATCAAACGTCCCATCCACTTCAATGGCCGTTACATTTTGTCCTAATGTAGTGAGTTGTTTTTCCTGAATGTCGCTAACTTTTCCACTTGGGTACAAAATGGTTACCGAAATACCAGGTACTTTATAAAAACCCTGAGCTACTGCACCACCTGTATCTCCGGATGTCGCGACAAGTATGTTTATTTGCTTATTAGATCGGAGCAAAAAATGAGACATTAAGGCAGCCATAAAACGTGCGCCGAAGTCCTTAAAGGCCATTGAAGGACCATGAAATAACTCCAGAACATAATTACTGGGAGATATTTGAACCACCGGCGCATCAAAATTATAGGCGGTATCTATAATAGCAGTTACTTCATCTCTAGATAAATCTTCTGCAAGAAGCGTATGTGTTACTTCTATTGCAATTTCTTTAAAAGAGCGCGTTTCTATATTATTTAAAAATTCAGGATCAATCTGAGGAATATTTTCAGGCATATATAGCCCGTTATCTGGGGGAAGACTATGAAAGATAGCTTCTTCAAGAGACGCTGTTAGATTTTTATTTTTGGTGCTGTGAAATATCATTTTATAAAATTATTGCCAGATAAATATTGAATACAAATTTAGTTAAAATACCAGGGGGAGAACGTAGTTTGAAACCGTAATTTAACTAAATAGAGAAATGAAAGACCGTAAAAGCTTCATTTGCTATTAGATTCTTTTACAAAATGTGAGAAATACAAGCTATGAACTATAACGGTATGCCCATTTATTTGGAAGCGAGAATCCTATTGAGTACGGTATTGAGAGGGTGTAAGAATTTCTATCACCAAAGGTTTATAACTTTAGACAAAAGGAGTGCGACAGACATCGTAATACTTTCCAATAATCCGAGAAATGGACGGTATTACTACTTATCTATATCATGGAACTGCTCTATTTTATATAATATTTATCGATCTCTTAATGGCCAGTGGTGCAGATTTTGTACGGATATTACGATAAAGCATAAACCCGGCTTTGGAGAACAGCACATATATATATAAAGATCAAGGTTAAAAAACGTGCCCCTAAGAGTTGAATATAGCAATCAAATGTTTCACTCCTTCACTATATATTAAGACAACCCTGAAGAGGAAGTAGTATTTCATATTAGTTATTCGGGGTCACTATTGTTATTGCACGGTATTATTAGGATTATGATCGTTTAATTAAGCTTTAAGTCGATGATTAGAATCCTAGAACATTAATTAGTTGAAGGGACGGTCCATTCCTGGGTTTTCTTCTATCCATATAAGCGCTGTAAAACGATTTATTCTATACAGCATAAAGATGATAGGGAACCTACTAAAAAATGTCTTACAGCATTTAATAGCTGGCTAGTTTTGCATGTATAATGAGGATTGATGACTTTATGATATGGTGAGATAAGTACAGAGGTAGCTTCATTTTGGCAAATTGTCGTTTGGCATTGGAAAAAAATTCAATGGGATCAAGATTTAAGAAGATGATTTAGCCAAGAGATTGTCTAGTTCTTGACATAGGGGATAATATGTTTTACAGTCTTTTTGATGAGTTTTTTGGTACAATTTTGTTCTTTAATTTAAATTGATAAAGAACTTTAAATAATTTGAAAATATTTCTTGGTAGGCGCTTGCACTCACAAAAACTTTTTCTACCTTTGCAATCCCAATCGCAGACAGCGGAAGAGAAAAAAGAGAGAAAGAAAGTCTGGTTGGTTTTGTTCTTTGACATGATGAGATAAACTAAAGGAGTAAGAAAAACTCGTTTAAGAAGATTCGGTCCTACTTTTAGGAGTAGAGATCACAAAAAAATTTACAA
>CALGRQ010000010.1 GCA_937880795.1 uncultured Dyadobacter sp.
CATACCCTATGCGGTACCATCGGTTCTTATATCTTTTGGAAAGCTGGTATCTTTCACTCACTAAAGAGCAAGAGCAACTGCCCGTGGCCGCAGTCTTGGAAAGATTCTATGAAGCAACGGCTAACGAGTCATTTGGTGAAGCACCACAACCCGACAAAAAAGGTTTGGTGCGCAAGTTAGTTGCTTTCACCGCTGCTGCATCCGTTTTGCTATTTACCGTTTTTTATTTCAGCGACCATATTTGGAAAGCAACGGATGATAAGTCCATAATAGCCCATACAGAAACAGATATAGCACCAGGCGACAACCGTGCTATGCTAACTTTGGCCGACGGCTCCAAAATAACCCTCGACCATGCAGCTGAGGGTGAGATTGTAAAAGAGGGTAAAACTTCTGTGGTAAAAACCGGTAATGGTGAAATCACTTACCGTGATCTGCCCAAAAACATAAAAGAAGAAAGCACTATACTCACAAACACACTCACAACCCCCAAAGCAGGACATTACCAGGTGACCTTGTCCGACGGAACCAAAGCGTGGCTCAATGCTGCTTCGTCCATTCGATTCCCTGCTACTTTTAGCAGCAACGAGCGGCTGATCGAAGTGATGGGAGAAGTGTATTTGGAAGTGAAAAAATGGAAAAAGGATGGGATAAATATTCCGTTTAAGGTAAAAGCAGGAACTCAGATTGTAGAAGTATTGGGAACCCGCTTCAATATCAACAGCTATCTGGACGAAGGAAATATCAAAACCACCCTAATAGAAGGTAGTATACAGGTCAATATCGATGGGTCTAAAGAAATGGGCGTACTGTTGAAACCCGGCGAACAGGCACAACTCGCATACACCAGCGCCCCACAATCTCCCAAACAATCCTTTAAGGTAAGTGATGTGGACCCATCTTCGGTGGTAGCCTGGAAAGAGGGGTTTTTCCATTTTGATAATATAGGACTCCCCGAACTCATGCGGCAAATTGCCCGCTGGTATGACATGGAGGTGCAGTACGAAGGAACCAGTAAGGAATATGAATTTGTGGGAGAAATTGAACGAGGTGCTAAACTCTCTAAGGTACTCACCATTTTGGAATCGGGGGGTGTCAATTTCAGGGTGGAAGGCAGAAAGATAATTGTAATGAAATAATCTGTAAACCAATCATACAACCTATGGCAAAATGAAATAACCAAACCATTTTACCGAAAAAATCCGTCTCAGTTGCGACCTGAAACGGATCAGAATTCGGAATCAGCGACCCCTATCAGATAGGAGGATCGAACACGTTTGCTCACATGAATACTAATCCAAACCCAAACAAAAATATGCAATATTTTTTACATGGGAAAGAACCGTATATACGTACACGTTTTTTCTTCAAATTACTGGTAACAATGAAGTTGATTGCCTTTTTTACGTTGTTTGCCGGCCTTCACGTTTCTGTTGCTGGTTACTCGCAAAAGATTGCGCTCTCATTAAAAAATGAAGCGTTATCAACGGTATTTACGCGCATAGAACAACAAAGTCAGTACAAGTTTTTCTATGACAACAAGCTCGTCAAGAAATCGAAAAGGGTTTCCATTGACGTTAAAGGAAACTCGATTAAGGAGATTCTCGATGAAGTATTAAAAGACCAATCTCTTTCCTATACAATTGTCGACAATACCATTGTTATTAAAAAGAAGGGTGTAACGGGTGAAGAATCCCGCACGTCGGTACAGATACAGCCTGGCACGGATGACGGTGTTACCCGTACAGAATTACCGGCAAACAAACTAACTGGTAACCTTGTAGACTATAAGATGCAACCTTCCGCAACGCTGGATATCAGCATTCGTGGAAAAATTTCAGATGAAAAAGGCGAAGGTTTACCCGGAGTAAGTGTTTTGATTAAAGGTACTCAAAAAGGAACGACTACGGATATTGATGGCTCTTTCAAACTGGATGTACCCGACGCCAACTCGGTGTTAGTACTTTCTTATGTGGGCTATATGGCCCAGGAAGTAACCGTGGGTACGCAGCAAATTATCAATGTTACCCTTCAGGCTGAAAATAAGGCCTTAAACGAAGTGGTGGTGGTAGGTTACGGTACTCAGAAAAAAGTAAACATGACAGGTGCTGTTGATGTGATTGGCAATGAAAAGCTTTCTAACAGACAAGCATCCACAGTTTCTCAATTGTTACAAGGACTTTCTCCCGGTTTAAATTTCGACATTGATGGACAAGGAGGATTTCAACCTGGTGCCAGCATGAATATCAGCGTCCGCGGTATGGGATCTCTCAATGGAGGTAGTCCATTTTTTGTGATCGACGGCTTCCCGGGTAGTATCGACGATCTGAACCCTGAAGATATTGAATCGGTATCCGTATTGAAAGATGCCGCCGCTTCTGCTATATATGGTGCACGCGCACCATATGGGGTAATTTTGGTTACAACCAAAAAGGGAAAACGCAACGAGAAACTAAAAGTAACATATTCCGGAAACGTGTTCCTGAATACCGCACAAAACCTTCCTAAGTCACTTGACTCGTATACCTGGAGCCGGATGCAGAATGAAGCTGGCGACAACCGTGGCGGAAGACCTATCAGCAATGCAACCATAGACAACATCATTGCTTACCAAAACAATGACTTCGCAACACTGGATAAGTTTATGCCCCAGGGCACACAGTACTACGGAGCATTCCCACAGGGTAACATTTGGAACAACGCCAACCTAAACTATGGTAATACCGATTGGTGGGATGTATACTACGGCAATAGTCTTAACCAAAAGCACGATGTAACGTTATCAGGAGGATCCAACAACATCAATTACTATTTCTCCGCGGGGCATATTACGCAAAAAGGTATTCTGAATTATGGTACCGATGCCTTTAACCGTACCAACGTAATGGGTAAAATCAACATCGCCATTACTGACAAATGGGATTTTGGCTGGGAAACACGTATGAGTCGTAGAAACCGCGAAACACCTAACATGACCAACGAGGGAGACTATTCTTTCATGTTCCGCCACATTTCTCGTGCCTACCCAATTACCCCTCTATACGACGCCTGGGGTAACTACATGTTTGAATCTCACATACCATCCATCATTGGTGGGGGTACCGATAAACTAACAAGTTTAGATAGTTGGAATAATTTCAGAACAGAGATTCGTCCATTGAAAGGATGGAGAATCAATGCGGATTTTGCCTATAATGCCTATTCTAGTGTACGTACTGACGTACAAAAAACAGTATACATTGCTAATGTAGATCATAGCCTTTCTCCAACGGGGGTTACCATGCCTAATCACCTCAATAAAACCCTTACGAACAACAATTATTGGACCTCCAATTTGTTCAGTACTTATGATTTTACATTAGGTAAGAAAAATAACTTTTCCTGGTTGGTAGGTATGCAACTGGAAAAAGGTCTGGATGCGATGCTTTCAGGCTATAAGACCGATTTAATTTCTAATGATATCACGTCTTTACAGGTTGCCACCGGACCAGCCATTATCACAGAATCCCTACCACAACGTGCAACGGCAGGATACTTTTCGCGTTTGTCGTTCAATCACGACGACAAATATCTTTTAGAATTGAACGGCAGATATGACGGTTCTTATGTTTTCAGAAAATCGAAAAGATGGGGTTTCTTCCCATCCCTTTCTTTGGGTTGGAATATCCATAATGAAGCATTCTGGAAAAACATCGAACAGCACGTTTCGGCCTTCAAAATCCGCGCATCATGGGGTCAGCTAGGCAATCAGCAAGTGAGCCCATATAGCGATTTAGAATTAATTCCGTTACAAACCGGTAAACTAAACTGGGTATTTGACTATGGCCAGCCTCTACAAATTGGCTATACCACTGCACCTGGTATCGTAAATCGTAACCTCACCTGGGAAACAGCTAGCACTAAAAACATCGGTGCCAACATTGCATTCCTGAGAAACAAATTACAAGTAGATATTGACGTCTTTGAACGTGTAACCAGTAACATGATTGGCCCCTCTCCTGCCAAGCCAGGTGTTTTAGGCGCAGGAGTTCCTAGTGATAACAATGCAACGCTCCGCACCAGAGGATGGGAATTGGCCATAAGATGGCAACAAGGATTTGACAATGGGTTCTCTTATTTCACCAACTTCAACCTATCCGATAACAAGTCGGTAGTAACCAAATACTTCAACCCAACGGGAACCTTATCCAATAGATATGCAGGACAAACGGTAGGTGAAATCTGGGGATACCAGGTGAATGATCTGTTTAGATCACAAACTGAGCTTGATGACTATCGCAAAGAGACTGACTTGTCGTTCTTGGGAGCCAACTGGAGACCGGGTGATGTACGTTACGAGGACAGCAATAAGGATGGCAAAGTAAACAACGGTAAAAATACCATATATGATTCAGGTGATATGTCGATCATTGGTAACGACCGTCCTCGTTTTATCTATGGTACTACGATTGGAGCCAGCTACAAAGGATTTGATTTTTCTATGTTGTGGAGAGGTGTTGCCAAGAAGGATATTTATTTCGGCCGTATGTCAAACCTGTTCTGGGGTTTCACCAACGGATGGTGGGAATCTACGCTTACTCCCGAACACCTGGATTATTTCAGAGACCAGCCGGGTACAAAATACAGTGGTTTGTATGAAGGAGAAGCCAACATCAATACCGATGCCTACTGGCCACGCCCATACCTGAACTCAACGGAAGAAGCGAAAAACAAAAACAACCCGAACACACGGTATATGCAGAGTGCAGCCTATTTGAGATTGCAAAATGCTCAAATCGCTTATACAGTACCAAAGCATATCACGACTAAAATTAAATTACAGCGTGTACGTGTGTACCTGTCCGGAGAGAATTTGTTCACCTTTTCTAAACTGCCCCGCGGAATGGATCCTGTTGCACCGGTCGGCTTCGGTGAAGGAGGAAACGGCGACTACATAGGAACCAAAGGAACAGGCCGCCTTACCTATGGTGCCGACCGCACCTTTTCACTGGGTATCAACATCACATATTAGAAAATTTTTATGACGACATATATGAGAAGTTTCATTAATATAATAGGAGTTCTGCTACTTTTCGTACTGAACTCTTGCGAGCAATTTATTGACTTGCAACCCCGTGACAGGATGTCGGTGGATGATTACTGGAAAAAATCATCAGACCTGAAAAACTATATGCTTCAGTTTTATCCCCTGTTCTCACCTAACACAGAAATGGTAGAATCCAGTGCAGGGAACGCCGATAATATGGTTCAAGGTAACCCTAGTGCTATCCTGAACGGAGAAAGAGTGGCGCGCCGTGGTAACTGGACGGGCGAATGGAGCAACATTCGGAAAGTGAATATTTTCTTTAAATACTATGAGCGTTGCCAGGACAGCTTCGACAGCTACAAGCACTATGTAGGCGAAGCTCATTTTTTCCGTGCGTGGTTCTACTATGATTTATTGAAAACCTACGGTGATTTACCCTGGTACTCAGAAGTACTGGATCTTGATTCGGAGGAAGAACTGAACCGCCCGCGTGACCCACGTACGTTGGTTGCTGACTCAATTCTGGCAGATTTGGATAAAGCCATTTCGTTACTGAACCCACGTGCATCCACGGGCAATAGCCGCATTAGTAAGGAAGCAGCATTGGCTTTTAAAACCCGCGTTGCTTTATTTGAGGGAACCTGGCAAAAGTACCACGCGAATACTACATTCGGTACACAAGGAGCGGATCCTAACAAATATTTCAGACAGAGCGTAAGTGCCGGCGAGGAATTGATGAAAGGTAATTCTGGTGTTGGTTTATACAGCCAGGGAAGTCCGGACACAGACTATTTCACCCTTTTTGGGCTGGATAATATGTCCAAGGTCAACGAAGTTTTGCTATACCGAGCGTTTAATGCGGCGGATGGTGCACGTAACTCTGTTCAATCTACCATTACTTACAACACCAACCAGAAAGGAGTTACCTGGGACTTGGTTTCATCATATCTGGATAAAACCGGGAAACCCTACGATTATACCAAAGTGGCTCAAACAACAAAGGGAAATGATTTCCTTACCAAAATTGGTGCTGACTGCGATCCACGACTTAAATCCACAATCTGGATGCCGGGTGATTTGATGGCACAAGTGGTGAATTTGTATTTCACAAAACCTACCATC
>CALGRQ010000011.1 GCA_937880795.1 uncultured Dyadobacter sp.
TGAGTTAAATCAACTTTTTTCACGCAAAGAGTTTAAGCTTTTCGCAAAGACCGCAAAGCTGTAAACTTGGCGACCTTTACTCCAAATCCAACAACTTGTCCGAGCAAAAATGCTTTTCCTACTCCTCGTGTAACGCACTAGCCGGCTGAATTTTAGCGGCTTGCCGACTTGGATACCAGGCACACAGCGTTACCAGAACAAAAATAACCACAATGGCCCCCAACATGGCCGAGATATATACATGAGCGGCCATATCAAATACATTCAAAATAGGAAACTGGATAGCAAATAATAAACCTAATAGTATACTAAATAAAGCCAGCACCCACATTTCTCCTAAAAACTGGAGCATAATTTTACCATCTGTCGACCCCATAGCCCTGCGTAAACCGATTTCATTTTTTCGCTTAGCAATGTTGAGATTTAGTATACCAAATAACCCCAAGGCTACATTACTCAATAGGAATCCGCTTACAACCAAAAAGATAATTACCGGCACCTTCGTCAGATTCGTTCTCATTTGATGGGAATCGGTGAGGTATACCACTTCAATCCCCCAATCCTTCACCATAGCCGTTACATCTTTTACCAGCCGGGCTTCAAAATGTGCATCCACACCAGGCTTAATTTTAATGAGAAAGTTGTTGTTCCAAGTATCATTTGCCCCAATCAATTCAAATACCGCTGGCTTGTCTTCCATAAATTCACCTTTGGCCTTAAATGTATTCACCACACCCACCACGCGCATCTCCTCTTTATCTTTCTTCATCACTTTTCCTATTGGATTTTCCTGCTCAAACAGTTTCTGCTGTGTGGCTTTGTTGATTACAATAGGGGTAAATTTAGATACCCTGTCTGCCACAGAATATGGCTTCCCCTGTATTACTTCTAAATCCAAGGTTTTGAAAAACTCAGGATCGGTAACATAGTGATCAGGAGAAACATCCTTCTTGTTATACGAAAATCCGTTGCTCATCTGATTCCCCGAAAATGGTGTATTGCTACTCATTCGGGTAACCGACTCAATTTCTGGATACGATCGAAGCTTTCTTGCAATGTTTTGTAGTTTTTTATCTATATCCACAGTATCCTGGTTGGCTCGCAAATCCACCTTCCATACACTTTCGTAGTTAAACCCAATGGGCTGCATGTAGTTACTAAGATTATAGACGATCAAGGAAAGTACTCCGAATAGCACCATAAATGAGGCCCATATTTCGATGATAACTAAGGCATGCGTGCTCCGCTTATTCCAAATGAGTTTGATAAGATGTTGTATCATGGCTAATGTTTTTATATCGTAAAATGACTGTAAGCTTTCTGGCATCAGGACTTAAGTGCCTCCACAATTTTTAATTTAGACATGCGGTATGCAGGAATAACGCCGGATAGTAAGCCAAACAAAAAGCACACACCAACACTAATGAGAAAAACAGTAGGATTAATTGCCAAATCTGCATAGGCGATCCATCCACTTGAATTGATCATTTCGATGATTATTAGTGAAAGAACCAGTGCCAACACTCCCCCGATGAGCGTAATGAAAACATTCTCTATAACAAATTGCCATAATAGCGCTCGGGCCGGTGCACCAAACGATTTCCTCACCCCAATTTCAGAGGCCCTTTCCAGAATCCGGCTTACGTTAACGTTTACCAGGTTTACGGTCGGTAGCCCAATAATCATCACCAAAACCAGCCCAAAAATGGTATATAACTGCGTCGTTTTCCTGGATCCAAAGGACTGTATCGCATGATCAAAAAATGTCTCGGCATTTACTTTCAGGACAGAGAACCTTCCTCCGTCATTCCAGAGGGAAGGGGGCAATTGGGTAATCATATGATCAAACTCCGACTGAATGGCTTTAAGATCAGCCTTTTTCTTGCCTAGAATCATGGCCACATAACTCCCATTTACCCCTTTATCTTCATAATTACTTTTTGGCAACGTATAGGGAAAATAAATGTCGCTGTATGTATAGAGTCTCGTAGCCGGGCTTCCGCGTACAACACCTATCACACGGTAGTTAATGCTTTCAACCTCTATGTATTTCCCCACCACTCCATGATCTCCATCCTCGAAATACTGATCACGTAGCCCATCCGTAATCACAGCTACATAATCTCGATTATTAATTTGCTGGTCGTTATAGGGCTTGCCCTCCAGGAAATCAAAATCGGTCACTTTCCAAAAATCAGAATTGGTAAACTTCGTATTTAGCTTGATCTTGTTGCCGTTCACATAGGTATTGGAAAAGCCAAAATTGGAACATAAACCCACTACTTCCGGCGTTTTCAGGGCTTTAACATACTGGTTCATAAACTGGAAAGAACCAGGGCCAGAACTCATTGTAGTGCCAGCGCTGTCTGTCCGGGTTAGCATACCGACGTACAACAGGCGATCGCGTTTACTGGATAGTGAGCACCAAAAAGATGGTCCAGAAAAGAGGTGAGCACAATCAAAACCGTTAAGGTTAGACTAATCCCGAAAAGCGTAATGAAGGTATAGAAAGGATGTCGTAGCAAGACTTTCCATGCAATTTTTATATAGTTGGTCAGCATAGTAAAAAGCTTTTGAGGTTATTGAACTTGTGCACCATCAAAAAGGCGAATGAGACGGTGCGTTTTTTTCGCCATTTCGTCGTCATGTGTTACCATCACTATGGTAGCACCATCCTCATTCAGCTTTTGCAGGATGCCGAGAATCTCATTGCCCATTACACTATCCAAATTCCCCGTTGGTTCATCGGCAAGGATAATCTCAGGTTTACCTACAATAGCCCTGGCAATGGCCACTCTTTGCTTTTGTCCTCCCGATAGTTGTTTTGGGAAATGCTTCATACGGTTACTCAACCCCACTTTTTCAAGTGCTTCTTGCGCCAATTCCTTTCTTTCTTTGGCTGTGGAGGAACGGTATAATAATGGAATTTCTACGTTGTCGATCACCGACAAATCGTTAATTAAATGAAAGCTTTGAAATATAAAACCCAACTTTTGGTTTCTCAATTGTGAAAGATATTGGTCCGAATATTTCGTTACCGCATTCCCATCAATGGCGACCTTCCCGTTCGACGGTTCGTCTAGTAAGCCCATGATGTTGAGCAGCGTACTTTTGCCGCAACCCGATGGACCCATAATGGAAACAAATTCGCCTTTTTTGATGTGGAGATTAATTTTGTTCAAAGCAAGTGTCTCGACAGAGCTCGTACGATACACTTTTTCGATGTTTTCTAAGATAATCATGGCTTTTTTGGTTTTAAGGATTTCATGCGAAGGGATATGTTTTTCGGATGATTTTTATATATCGTCGTTTAAATACTTTCACGCAAAGAGCGCCAAGGTTTTCGCAAAGCTCGCTAAGAGGGAATTAGTTGTTCTTTGCGTTCTTCGCGAATTTTTTACTTCGTGTTCTTTGCGTGAAGTATCTCAATAGCTTTCACGCAAACTGAGCAAAGGTTTACGCAAAGGCCGCTAAGAGATAATTACCTAGTTTGCTTTGCGTGCTTCGCGATTTTTTACTTCGTGTTCTTTGCGTGCATTATCTTAAACGCTTTCACGCAAACTGAGCAAAGGTTTACTCAAAGGCCGCTAAGAGATAATTACCTAGTTTGCATGGCGTGCTTCGCGATTTTTTTACTTTGTGTTCTTTGCGTGAATTATCTCAATAGCTTTCACCCTAAGAGGGCCAAGATTTTCGCAAAGGCCGCTAAGAGATAATATCTCGGCTTGTCTTTGGGCGCTTCACGATTTTCCATTGAACTCAATTAAGTTTCTCATTTTTTTCAAAGTCGTATAAAGTCAATAACCGAAGGCTATAATAGGCTTGCCAATAATCGCGCAGCGCTATAATATAGTCTCGCTTTGCCCGATCCTTCTCCTGCATGGCAATGCCTAAATCCGTTACGCTGAGGTCACTTAATATAAATCTATTCTGAGCAATTTGATATCGATTTGAGGCTATTTCATCTGCCACTTTTGTAAGCCGTGATTGCTTTTGCAGCATTTGCAAAAGTGTAACCTCTGTAAAAATCTGTTGCTCAAAAGTAAGTCTATCCTGCTCCACCGATTGCCTGGCAAATTCTTGCTTGGCTTTGGCAATTTCTGTGGTCGCTTTGTTTCTTCCCCAGGTTAAAATGGGTAGAGTAAATTGTAGTTCGACAAACTCTCTGTCCTGAGGACTTCTATATACATCCAAAGGGCGAATTCCCTGATTGGACAAACCAAAAGTAGCTTGTAAGGACGCATTTAATCCATTTTCCTTCCTTGCCTTTTGTACATCACGTTCGGCTTCCAGTAGCCTTCTTGAAAAAGCAATCGCATCTGATCGATTGGCAAAAGCTTCCCGCAAAGCAATATCCGTAGCCACAGAAAATTCCCTAATCTCCATAGGCACTTCCAATTCGGCTTCCTGTTCATCCCGAACGCCCAAATACATTTTCAGCTGAAGAGAGGCTACCGCAGCCGCCTGCTGTGCCGAAGCGTGGTCCTTCTGAGCCGTGAGTAATCCCATCTGAAGTTGTAAAAGATCGTTCTGCGAAATTTTTCCCAGCTTCAACTTTTCAGTTGCAATTTTATACAGGGTATCATTATTCCTTTGATTTTTAGCGGCAATTTGTAGATTAACCTGCGCAATCAAAAGCTCAAAAAAATAACCCGAAGCATTCAATGAAACCTCTTCCAGAGCAGCAATAAATTCTTGATTTCCCTCTTTGTATTTCAACGGCTCAATCTTTTGAATCCAATTCATTTCATTAAAACGAAATAACGGCTGTCGAAAACCAACTTCAAAGGGAATACCGTTATAGCTGGTTTTATTTTTGCCAAAATCGTCAAAGCGTTGAAGTTCCTGTTGCGCGAAAATTGTCCCGCCGGTAGCCGCAATGTTTTGACTTAAAGACAAACCCACCAATGAATTGTTATACGAAACATTTTGAAATGCAATAGAACCATCCGGTTGAACCACCTCAATAAAAGATCGTGTAAAACCAGGAATCTTTCCATTCAAAGATAATTGCGGCTTGTAATCAGCGACAAAGGATCTATACAGCCAATAGTTTGTTTTCTTCTGGGTAATGGCCTGCTTGGCCGCAATAGATTGTTCCCTAGCCAGTTTTACGACTTGTTCCAAACTATAATTTCTATCTTGAGCCCAAACAACCTGGGCCATCAGAACCATTAAAAAAAGACTGAAATATTTATTTCTCATTTTCAATCAGTTTTCAATTGATATTTCCCCAAGGTGCTCATAGTCATTCATATCGGTGATGATGACGTTTTCGCCGGCCTTCAAGCCATGCTTAATCTCTACATAATCCACGTTGGACAGCCCAATTTCTATTTCTCTCCGAACGGCTGTATTCCCCTCAACTACATATACAAATTGTTTTCTCTTTCCCGTGAAAGCAGGACCATTTGCAATACGAAGCGTGCGTGGACTACTGCCCGTAACTACATATACATCCACCTTCATATTGGGTCGAAGCGATTCATTTGTTGCTTGTTCCAATTGGATACTAAACCCAATTACACCATTGCTCACCGCTGGTTTCACCTGGGTAATGATACCGTTTAGCATGGTTTCATTCACCTTCACTTTAACTGCAAGTCCAGTTTTGATCTGATCGGCAAGTACGTCGGAGCAGGATCCTTCTATACGAAAACTCCCTAAATCCGCAACTCGGGCAAGCATTTCTCCTTCATTCACCGAAGACCCTATTTTATCGTTTACCCAGGTAAGTACACCTTTCCGGTCCGCCACAATGTCCGCCATTTTTAGTTTATGTTGCAGCTCTTTGAGATTCTTACCTTCAATTTGTGCTCCAAGTTCTGTTTCGCGCAAACTGGCTCCCATCGACTTCCGATTGTATGATAGCTCATTTTCCAGTTGCTGTTTTTCCAATTCCGCAATTTTCAATGCATTCTCTGCCCGAGTAATATCTTCTTTAGTTCCCCCACCTACCTTTTCCAGTCGTCTGGCATCTTCTAGGTCGGCTTTTAGTTTATTGATATTGAGATGCTTTATTTTATGATTAATTTCCGAATCGAACAGGTTTTTATTGAGCTTTAAACGAAGTTGTTCTATCCCATTTTTCTTCAACGCGAGCTGATCTTCATATCTTTCAAATTCGATTTGGGTAAGTGATTTATCCAACTCTACAATGGCATTACCCGGCTTCACTTTGGCTCCTGGTGTCAGGATGATTCTTTTGATGCTGGCACGAATGGGGCTGGCAATAATTTGCTCATAGGCTGGAATCACCTCCCCCATTGCATTTATGGTATTATCCACTTCACCAATTTGTACAACTCCCGTTCGTATTTTATCAGAAGAAATACTTATACCTAAAAAGCTTTTAAAAAAATAAAGTAAAGCACCTAGACCAAGGATTGCCAACAGTCCCCAGATCCACTTTTTCCTGTTTTCCTTTTGGATGTACTCCGGTGCAATTTCTCGATCCATTGACTAAGTGTTTTTTCATGGCTAATTGTATTAAAAGCAAACAATACCATACCAAAAACAAAATCACTTATTATCAACAACTTACACAATATAGACATAAAAAAAGTCGTGCGATATCGCACGACCAGTGTCAATTTGCACAAAAACAGTTTAGGTTTTGAGCTTCTTTTTCTTTGCCGCGGGAAATAATATATTATTCAATATGAGCCGATAGCCCGCCGAATTGGGATGTAAATTCAAGTCAGTAGGTTCCTCTCCTACACGATGTTGATAATCTTCCGGATCGTGTCCGCCATAGAATGTAAAAAATCCCTTCCCATGCGTACTGTGAATATACCTGGCTTCGTTGGCCGACTTGTTTTCTGCAAGTACGATAACCTCTGGTTTTACCACACGGTTTTTAAATGCAGTGGTTTGCCCCAAAAAGCCTTTAATCACCGACTGGTGATTTTGCGTTAACATGCTCGGTACGGGATCCCATTTGGCCGAAAACTGAAAGAGAGAAAAAAAGTCGTTATTCTCGGTCATCCCTCTTTCCTCTGGCTGATTGTCTATATCCGAAAACTCAATTTCGTAAGGATAGCTAATCGTTTTAAAATTTTGAAACGCAAAAGTGTTTCCAAAATTAAGTTTGCTACTGGCGGTCGGATCTGCCGGCGTACCATCGTACATGGTTTCGACGATATCCAGTCCATCGGCTGCCAAAGTTATATCGAAGGTATCGGTGGCATTGCACATGGCAAACATATAGCCCCCGCCCGTCACAAATTCTGCGATTTTCTTGGCAACGGCACTTTTCATTTGGGGTACATTGGCAAATTGAAACTTCTCGGCAGTGGCTTCAGCCTCACGCTTTTGTTCCCTATACCAAGGAAAATCCTTGTATTGAAAAAACTTACCGTATTGGCCCGTAAAATCCTCGTGGTGCAGGTGCAACCAATCGTATTCGGGCAACTTCGTAGTCAGAACCTCATCGTCGTATACAACATCATATGGAATTTCTGCATAGGTCAACACCAAGGTCACCGCGTCATCCCATGGCAACTTGGATTTGGGTGAATAAACGGCTATTTTCGGTGCCTTTTGCAATTTCACTGCATCCATATTGACATCAGGAGCACTTATTTCAGTCAAAATTTGACCTGCCTGAGCGTCCGAAATCACCTCGTAGCTCACCCCTCTCACCGTCATTTCTGAAACAAATCGCTGATTATAAGGAAGCATAAAACTACCGCCCCGGTAATTGAGCAACCAATCCATTTCCATCTCGAAATTTTTAAGGACCCAAAAGGATATTCCATATGCTTTTAAATGATTTTTTTGAGATTCATCCATCGGAATGAGCAGCTTATTGGCCCATGCCTGCGACGACGCCATCAAAAAAATGATAAGCGGAATAAAGAGACGGCTCATTGGTTTGATTCTTTCACGTATCATTTGCAGC
>CALGRQ010000012.1 GCA_937880795.1 uncultured Dyadobacter sp.
GTAAATTTCTTTCAGTTTCAGTCCTCCTTTAACATCCACATCGAAAAGTACATGCTTCCCTTCATTCCACAAACGCTGGATTTCATTTTTAAAAGTTCCATAATAATTGCCAGCGTAAACTTCCTCCCACTCTGCAAATTCGTTGTCAGCTATTTTCTGACGAAACTCCTTCTTAGGAATAAAATAGTAGTCTTTCCCGTCCACCTCATGCTCACGTTTTTCACGCGTAGCGGCAGATACAGAAAATGCCAGTAATGAAGGATATTTTTCTAATAAATGACGGACAATGGTGGTTTTACCGGATCCGGAAGGGGCAGAAAATATGATAAGCTTGCCTTTCACGCGTACTATGCTAACTATTAATTTTGGAAATGATTGTATTTAAAATATTCTGCGGGCAAGGCTTCTTTTCCAATTTAAGAGTTAGGGAATCCTTAATGCATTTTTCTAAGCGATAGGCTTCAATACAAGGAATACATTTATCCATGTTTTCTCGGAAGTGATCCTTCTCTGCCTCGGTTGCCTCATCATCCAGAATTGCCTGAATAATTTTCATACATTCAGCATGATGTTCACAACTATGTTTCATAGTTTTTTTCTCCGCTTCTTCTGACACAGAAGGCGTATTCAAAGGTGCATTCATTACCAATAAAGATCAAAAAGAAATGTGGAATATGTACAGTTGTACCTTATAACCAAACAGGTTACAAAAAAAGTTTCAATTGTTAAGAATCATATCCCATTGAACTTGCATAACTTCTTAGTTTCTCTTTCAAAAGGTTACGCGCGCGGTGCAATCTGGACCTTACGGTACCGATAGGTATATCCAGAATTTTTGCCATTTCCTCATACGTGAAGCCTTCTATATCGCAAAGGATAATCACGGTCCGAAAGTCGACGGGAAGCGCATTCAACGCATTCGCCACTTCGTCTCCAATAAGCTCCTGCACGGCATCTGCCCGCAGATCGACCGTATAGGTTGTATCTGAGGCCTCTTCCGAGTTGTAAGTCGTTTCAACCTCCTGGTAATCTACTTTAGAAGGCTCTTTGCTTTTCTTCCTGTAATCATTGATAAAGCTGTTTTTCAGAATTCTGAAAAGCCATGCTTTGGCATTTGTCCCCTGCTCAAAAGAGGAAATAAAACGAAAAGCTTTTAAATATGTATCTTGAACCAAGTCGTTTGCATCATCCTCGTCCATAGTAAGACGAAATGCAAAATTGTACATGGAATCAATATGGGGCATGAACTCACGATTGAAAACTTCGTAGCGAAGATCGTTTGTGTATTTATTCGTGGGTGTCTCTGACATGGCAACTGACATAGGAATGCTGAATTTACAAATATTAATAACAGCTCCAAACGGTACTAACTAAATTTGATAAACGGCTTTTTGAAGCAGTAACGAAGCAATTTATCAGTACAAATTAATAATGACCCTCTTTCGGATTAAATCCAGGTGTCCAAATTTTCGCCTCTAATCATTATTACATGTATCTACATCAAATAACGAGCCAAACCCAAGTACAACCGTCAAATTGTCATACTAACGTTTAGAAAAAAGTTCCAGCAGGACAAGTAGAATTGTTGTAAGGAGGACACTGGCTCCAATGCGGATAAGTGTATACAGAATCATGCCAAAGTTGTTCATTTCCATGACAAACAAAACCGCATGATGGATGAGTATGAGTGGCAAGATATATGCCAAAAATGCTCCCAACCCCTGAGACCGGATGCCAATATCCATACGTTCTGCTCCCTTCGCTTCCATCTGATAATGTATTAGGAATGGTCGGATGTAGGCGATCAATACCGTAGCGAATGCATGCATTCCAAAAGTGTTTGAGAAAACATCCACCATAAAACCTGTTGCAAAACCTATAAGCAGCAAATACATTCGATCCGTATCGGCAGGAAGCATCAAAACACCCGCTATATATATAAAGCAGAAGGCATAATTAAACAGCACCACGTTGCGCAAGAAAAATATCTGCACAATTAGGTACAGCAAAATCATTAAAGTATATTGAATGGCTTCGCGTAAACTCATTTTACCTCTTCTGTACGTGATTTAAGTTGTTGCTGTTCCCCAAGTTGGTTATTTTGTACCACATAGACGTAGGATAGGTTCCGGAAGTCTGTTGCTAACCGGAGCGAAATGTTATAGAACGTCTGATCGGGATGAACCGCAACGCTTTCTACCTTCCCCACCATAATGCCAGGAGGGAAAACTGAGTTTTGGTTTGAGGTAACCGCCGAGTCTCCCTTAAACACTTTGGTATACTTTGAAACATCCACCAGATCAATCACCGAAGGATCCTTTCCAGCCCATTTGGCATACCCGATCTCATTGCTACGAAGCAACCTGGACGAAACCATAAACTGAGAATGAAGTATGGATGTAATTACGGAGTAGTTCTCTGAACAAAAACGCACTTTCCCTACCACACCAGTAGCAGAAATCACGCCCATTCCCGGCTGAATCCCATCGGCCGTTCCTTTATCGATGGTGATGACATTGTTAGCCTTGGTTGTTTCGTTATCAACCACCTTGGCAACAGTATATTTGAATCTTGATGCAAATAATGAATCAGGAATATAACCCGAAGGGGCATCCGAAGGCTTACGTTGCATTTCAGAAGCTAATAAGGCGTGCAAACGTGCGTTCTCCTGAGCTAAATCCGCATTGATATCCCCCAGCTTGGTATATTCGTGAGCCGCATTGGACAGCGAAAGGGTTTTCGCTACATAGTAATTGGCGGTATTGAAATAGGTGGCTCCCCAGTAGGTATTATTGCGCACAATAAGCCACATACTGAGAATTTCCAGTAAAACAAATACCAAAAAGAAACGATTTCTGACTACGAAATCAACAAGTTGCAGCATGGGCTTAAATGTTCCCCCGCAGTATATCCACTGCCATCACAATGGATATACTGTGAACGATCCTACACTACGAAATCAATACAGGCTTGTATAATTCCAGATTTTTCAGAACTTCTCCTGTACCTTTTACAACAGCCTTTAATGGCTCCTCCGCAATGTGTACGGGTAGTTTGGTTTTTTGAGAAATACGACGGTCAAGACCATGAATAAGGGCTCCACCGCCGGTTAACCAGATACCATTCTTAAAAATATCGGCAGAAAGCTCCGGAGGAGATATTTCCAACGCTTTCATCACACCTTCCTCTATTTTAGAAATGGATTTATCCAGAGAATAAGCAATTTCACTATACGTCACCCGAATTTCCTTAGGAATACCTGTCATCAAATCACGTCCGCGTACCTGGTAATCTTCCAAAGCAACATCCAATTCAGGAGAGGCTGATCCAATGGCCATTTTAATAAGTTCAGCAGAGCGTTCACCAATTAACAGGTTATGCTCGCGACGCATATAGTCAACAATATCACGGGTAAATACGTCACCTGCGATGCGAACCGATTGCTCACATACAATACCGGAAAGTGCAATAACGGCAATTTCCGTAGTACCACCACCAATATCTACGATCATCACACCATTGGGCTGCGTAATGTCGATACCAATACCGATAGCTGCTGCGATAGGCTCGTGTACCATGTATACTTCCTTTGCTCCTGCATGTTCACAAGAATCCTTTACAGCACGTTTTTCAACCTCTGTAATGCCAGACGGTATACAAACAACCATTCGGTGAGAAGGAGTAAAGAAACGACTTCCGGTATCAATCATTTTGATCATTCCACGGATCATCATTTCAGCAGCCGTAAAGTCTGCAATTACGCCATCCTTCAAAGGACGAATCGTTTTTATATTTTCATTAGTCTTTTCATGCATCTGCATAGCTGTGTGCCCAATCGCTAACACTTTGCCTGTGGTTTTATCCATGGCAATAATCGACGGCTCATCAACAACTACTGTATCTTTATGGATGATCAAGGTATTGGCAGTACCCAAATCGATCGCGATGTCGCTTGTCAAAAAATCAAACAATCCCATATATATTTTTAAAATTTCCCTCCCTTTGATTTCAGGTTTGCAAAATTACAGATTATTAACCACAAACAAAGGCATTTAATAAATTTCGCAAAGGCGCAGCTAACACAGTTAAAAAGGGCACTAAATGCAGCAATAACAATACATTGTATCTTGTAGAACTAGTGGTACGAACCTGCAATTTCCATTCATTTTCACTCCGTGAGAATACCTATGTAAACCGTCATCTCACGCCCCCTTTTTCGGCTTAATTTCCAAATCATGTGTACATTTGTTTTTACTATGGGAATAAGATCACTTTTGAGTGAGCCTTTGGCTCGATATATCGTTTCACAGCAGGAACAATGGATTGCACGGAGTGTAGAAGTACAAGACGAGTGGCGCCAGGCTCTTGTTGCCAAAGCCCGCAATACGCAATTCGGGAAGGATCATTTTTTTAAGGACATCGACACCTATGCCGATTTTCAAAGTGCTGTCCCTGTACACGACTATGAAGATTTAAAAGGATATATAGCCAAGATTAAGGAGGGGGAAGAAAATATACTTTGGCCAGGAAAGCCGCTGTACTTTGCGAAAACCTCTGGCACTACATCCGGCACAAAATACATCCCCATTTCAAAGGATTCCATTTCGAACCATATTAACTCGGCAAAAAACGCCATATTGACATACATTGCTGAAACTGGTAAAGCCCAGTTTCTCGACAATAAATTGATTTTTTTATCCGGTAGTCCTGTCCTCACCGAGACAGGGGGTGTGCTTACTGGACGACTTTCGGGTATATCCAATCACCATGTGCCGGGGTATCTGCGTACCAATCAGATGCCTAGCTACGAAACCAACTGCATTGAAGACTGGGAAACCAAACTGGATAAAATTATAGATGAAACGATCGACCAACCCATGTCGCTCATTTCTGGTATACCTCCCTGGGTGCAGATGTACTTTGATCGTATCATTGACCGTACCGGGAAAAAAATTAAAGATGTTTTTCCGGAATTTTCGCTATTCATATATGGCGGCGTAAATTTTGAGCCTTACCGAGCCAAACTCTTTGAATCTATTGGGAAAAAAATTGATTCCATTGAGCTATATCCTGCCTCTGAAGGCTTTTTTGCCTACCAGGACTCCCAGCACGAAGAAGGGCTACTGTTGCTTTTAAATACGGGTATCTTCTACGAATTCATACCTACCGAACATTTTTTCGATGAAAACCCAAAGCGCCTCTCCATAGGTGAAGTGGAGATAGGCCGTAATTATGCCATGATTGTTAATAACAATGCGGGCTTATGGGGTTATTCACTGGGTGATACCGTGCGATTTGTTTCCACGAACCCATACCGTGTCCTTGTAACCGGCAGAATCAAGCATTTTATTTCTGCTTTTGGAGAGCACGTTATTGGAGAAGAAATTGAAAAAGCGCTACGCTATGCCATGGAGCGCCACAAGGAAGTAGAAGTTGTGGAATTTACCGTAGCTCCGATGGTGGCACCACCACACGGAGGATTACCTTATCACGAATGGTTGGTTGAATTTGCAACCCAACCCAATAACGTGGAACAGTTCATTGCTGATGTAGATCGGCGACTAACTGAATTGAATGTATACTATGACGATCTGATCAAAGGTAATATTCTACGCCCGATGGTACTGACTCCACTGCGTAAAAATTCATTCATTGACTATATGCGTGCCAATGGTAAACTGGGTGGCCAAAATAAGGTTCCCCGCCTATCTAACGACCGCAAAATAGCCGACGAACTCACAAAAATGAACAATCTATAACGGTTGTTACCGTACAATATTTTTTATGATGAAGAAACGAATAGCCATTCTGGGCTCGACCGGTTCCATTGGAACACAGGCTTTGGAAGTTATTGAAGCCAACCCGGAGGTATTTTCTGTGGAAGTACTTACGGCCCAACAAAATGCAGACCTGTTGATCGTACAAGCTCAAAAGTTTGCTCCAAAAGAGGTTGTAATTGGAAATGAAGCACTATTCGAAAAGGTAAAGACTGCCCTTTCAAATCTTCCTATAAAAGTATACTGTGGTGCCGATGCACTGGTAAACGTGGTAGAGGCAGAAAACGTAGACATTGTTCTAACGGCCATGGTTGGTTATGCCGGCTTATTGCCAACGATTCACGCCATACGTGCAGGAAAACACATCGCCTTGGCCAACAAAGAAACCCTTGTTGTGGCCGGCGAGTTGATCATGGGCTTAGCCAAAGAGCACCAGATTGATATATTACCCGTTGATTCTGAACACTCTGCAATTTTCCAATGTTTAACGGGCGAATATGAAAACCCGATTGAGAAAATTATATTAACGGCTTCGGGTGGTCCGTTTAGAGGTAAAGACCGGGCATTTCTTGCCACGGTAACCAAGGAACAGGCACTGAAACATCCAAACTGGTCCATGGGTGCTAAAATCACGATCGATTCCGCCACATTAATGAACAAAGGACTGGAAGTGATAGAAGCCAAATGGCTTTTTGGACTTACCTCTAACCAGATTGAAGTGATCGTCCATCCGCAAAGCATTATACATTCTTTGGTTCAGTTCGAGGATGGCAGCATGAAAGCACAAATGGGCTTACCAGATATGAAATTGCCGATTCAGTATGCGTTGCATTATCCACAACGTCTCAAATCGACATTCCCCAGATTTAACTTTATCGATTACCCTTCATTATCATTTGAAAAACCTGATCAGGAAACGTTTCGTAACTTGGCCATTGCATACCATGTACTAGAAAAGGGAGGCAATACTGCCTGTATTATCAACGCTGCCAACGAAATAGCTGTCGATGCATTTTTGCACGATCGTATCGGCTTTTTAGAAATTTCTGATGTAATAACAGATACACTTGCCAAGGTAAGTTATATCGCGAAACCAAGCTACTCCGATTACGTCGAAACAAATGATGAAGCCAGACGTTTAGCTTCTGAGATGATCCATTTAAAAGTCTGATGAAATCCCTTCTTCTAAAATACCTATCGGTTGCACTAGCCAGTACGCTTAAATTTTTTGGCGGACCCATTACTGGTGTAATTCTGCATGTTGGCTGGCTGGAAACTGCTCTGTTTTCAGCGCTTGGCATGATGTTCAGCGTAGTGATTCTTACCTACGCTGGCAATGGTTTTCAGCAACTCCTTCAAAAACGGAGAAAATCACCACCCAAGAAATTTAGCAAAACCAATAGAATTGCCGTGAAAGTCTGGAAGAAATTCGGGATCATTGGCATTGCATTCTTAACTCCTCCACTTTTCACACCGCTTTTTGGGCCCTTATTGGCGGTAGCTTTCCGGGTACCGCGTAATTCCATTTTTTTATGGATGACGATCAGCGCCATTGTTTGGGGCTTAGCTGTTTCCTATATCGCCCACAAAATGACTTTTATCCAGGAATGGATCAGGTAAGAAGTTTTAAGTTCACAGCCGTTTTATCCCGACTGTAAACTTAAAACTTGTATATCAACGACTCACTTCCTTTTGAGGCGTCGTGGATTTTTTCATAAAATCGCCTTGTGAGAAGTACTTCTCTATCAGACAGTACATCAGTATAAAGAAATAACGGCTACCCATCTCTTTGATTTTCAGCTTTGACACACCGTATTTTCGGTTTGTCCAGCTGTTGGGGACCACAGCATAGTTGTATCCCCTCACCATTGCTTTTAGCGGAAGTTCAATGGTTAGATTGAAGTGTGGAGCTAAAAATGGTTTGATCCCCTCAATAGTTTCCCTTTTATACAATTTAAACGCATTGGTGGTGTCATTATACTTAATGCCCATTACCATCTTCACAATAAAGTTGGCCACGCGGTTAATGACCTTTTTTACCGCAGGATAGTCTACAACCTTCCCCCCTTTTTCCCATCTGGATCCGAACACGCAGTCATAATTACCTTCCAGCATTTTATTATAGTACTTTACCAGATCTTCCGGATCATCCGACAAATCGGCCATAAAAACGGCAACGCAATCGCCTGAAAATCTTTCCAACCCATATCGAACGGCATAGCCAAAACCATTGGGCCCTGGGTTTGTATAGTAAACAAGCGTCGGAATTTCCAGCATCAATGCATCCAACACCTTAGCCGTACCATCCTTCGAATTATCGTTGGTAACACAAATTTCGTGTGGAATCTGGTATTTAGACATGGTGCTATACAGCAACCTTAAAGTATCAGATATGGACTCTTCTTCGTTGTAGGCAGGTATTACAATGCTTAACTTCATGTAGCGTAAGTATAAAAACGGTACAAATTAAAGATTATTAATTCGTACCGCCAATTTTTGACAACTCCATTAAATGTGACTCATACTTTGAAACCGTTTTCTCAATTGTATTATTGTAACGGTAGTTTGTCCACTTATTTACATTTTGAAACATTTCCTTTCTATTCTGCCAAAATTTCAAATTTGTATTGGCATGAACATTACTTAAGCCCCCATGGTGCTTACGATAAATACCCATCACATCGGGCAGGTATCCAATTTTACCCTGAGCAGCCAGTTGAATCATCAAGGCCCAGTCTCCAGCTGCTGCCTCAGCATGCCAATGGGCGAAATTGTTGGTTAAAAAGTGATTCCGATACATCCAACTCGCCGTAGCAAAAAACCATTTGTCTTCAAGAATATCTACGATGGTTGAAGTAGTCTTCTGGTCTGCTGCATTAAATAAATGACTGGGAGAACCGTCCTCATATATAACCTCTACATTGTGATGACAGATAGCATAATCGGCATTTGCATCCAAAAAGTCTACTTGTTTTTGAAGTTTAAGTGGGTCAGTCAAGTAATCGTCGCCCTCACACATGGCT